>JAJDHP010000037.1 GCA_030266245.1 Methanimicrococcus sp. OttesenSCG-928-J09 | reverse complement strand
TTCGGTGATGATTGCCTCCTCTTCTTCGCGCTGAACTCTCTTTAACAGAATTTCTGTTCTGTAAACGCCTTTTCCGACGAGTGAGCCGACTGCGTTTCCGACATCTGAAAATTCGGGCGTCAGGATTTCTCCTTGAATTATGTTTCCGATTTCTTCGGCATATGCTTTGGACGGGCCGCCGATTAAAACGACAGGAACAGTCACATTAAAGCGCGTATGATAATCACCGGAAAGAACTTTTTCAATATCGCGCTTTGAAATTCCGGGAACCAAATATTCAATCAAACTGGAAGACATGTTTAAAGCAACGCGGTGCTTTGTAAAAATCGCAAGTTCTTCCGCGCTTTTATGAGTCAGGCGTTCAAGCTTTTGAGCGCCGATAAGTGACGCTTCGGCGTTCCATTCGTTATAATCGCCTAAAACATGAAGCGCGTCGGTCGGCGTGAAACCGATCGGCTGAATGAGTCTTTTTTTGACCAAAGATTCCAAAACCGATGACATCGGCATTTTTTTATCCAGCCGGTCAAACATATCGCTCCAAGAAATCGGAAAATCGGAATCAATGACGCTGTAAACCAATTTTTCCAGCGTTGTCATTTCAATCGGCGGAAAATCTGTTTTAACATAGAAAACGGATGGGAGAATGAATTCTGATATATTTTTTCTCGGCGGCAGCTTTGTTTCCTTTAATTTATCCAAAAAACCGGGATACAAAACAGCAGCGCGGCAGAGAGGCATCACGCGAAGCGGACCAAGATGCGTCTTTTGGTTCGGATCGTCGGTCGCATAAACATGACTGTCACCACCGGTTGCGATTGTTTCCATTCGAATTGCTTTGACACGTGTAGACCAGCCGCCGACAACAGCACCCGAATCATCCATTTCCGGCAAACCGTCAGAAATGAGAGCGACATCCGTACTTGTTCCGCCGATATCAATCATGGCGCAGGTTTTCAGACCGGACAGATATGCTGCGCCCATCAAACTGGCAGCGGGGCCGGAAAAGATGGTTTCAATCGGCTTTTCAAGCGCTTCTTCAATACTGACAGCGGATCCGTCGCATTTGAGCATGAGAAGCGTTGCGTTCATGCCGATATTTTCCATTTCGGAGACGATTGATTTTGTAAAATTGTAAGTAATCGGAATGAGCTGAGCATTTAGGAATGCAGTAACAGCGCGCTCGTAGGCGCCGAGATCTTGTGACAGTTCGTGACCGCAGACGACAGGAAGTCCTGTGAGTTCCAAAATTTCATGTTTGACGCGAAGTTCGTGGTCAGCATTTCGAGTGCTGAAAAGAGATGAAACCGCAAACGCTGAAACGCGGTCTTTGACAGAAAGCGCGAATTCTTTGACAGCTTCCAAATCCAATTGCTTTAATTCTTCGCCGTTGCTGTCATGCCCGCCATCAACGATACAATACATCTGAGCCGGCAGAACTTCAGGAATTTGGTATTC
Source organism: Methanimicrococcus sp. OttesenSCG-928-J09 (assembly GCA_030266245.1). Lineage (GTDB taxonomy): Archaea > Halobacteriota > Methanosarcinia > Methanosarcinales > Methanosarcinaceae > Methanimicrococcus. Next base: position 10,754 of record JAJDHP010000037.1, on the reverse strand, counting down.
GCCGACCATAATTAAGCCGACAGGGAAGCCTTTGTTTTCTAAAATCGTGTTTGTTGAAAGTGTTGTTGAAAGGGAAACGACATTGACTTCTTTGAGTTTTCCGGCATCCAGCATACGAATGGATTCTTTAATGCCGCCGATCGGGTCGGGATAAGTGGTCAGCGCTTTTCCCGCCTCGATGACTTTGCCGTCTTCTTCGCAAACTAAAACAGCATCTGTATACGTTCCGCCCGCGTCAATTCCTAAACTGTAAGCCATATTAAATCACACCATATTTTTTACAATATTCGGATTGTACTAAAACCTTAATTTTTAAAAATAATTGATATTTGTGATCCGAATTTTTTCCGTTTATGTTCCGTTATTGTTTTTTGTTTTTCGGATTCAGCAACTTTTTTTCTGCACTTTCTAAAGAAGCAATATAATCCATCTCAATTTGAGACATCTCATCCTTTGTAAGATTTTTATATTTTTCAAATTCCATCTTTGCTTTTGCTTCGGCAAGTTCACGCGACACTTTTCCTGCATGTGTTAAAATATCTCGGTCTGAAATTTTCAAAAAATCATCCAGCTTTTTAATCCAGTCATTCATATACATCGGCTTGTGATTTTGTGCTTGCAACTCTGCAAAATCAAGATACATTGAAACAATACGATTAAGAGTATCTAACTCTTTGGCATTTAAATAATTCTTTGCCACTTTAACTTCTGCAAGAGTGAGTTTTTTTCCTTTAAAAGAAGTCATCCCCATCATCGGTTTATCAGCATCAGCGCGTTCGGCGATAATTTCTGCTGCCGTATGTCCGCTTGCCGCCCAATGCATCTTATTTTGGACAGTCTGAAAGAAAAGCTGTGTTGTTTCGTTGTTTGCAGAATAATCAACACTGGTAGCATAAATATCCAGAATTTTTTTCCAGAATACTTTTTCACTTGAACGAATATCCCGTATACGCGCCAACAGTTCATCGAAATAATTTCCGCCGCCTGCTTTTTTCAAAAGTTCGTCATTCATTGCGAATCCTTTTACAAGATACTCTTTGAGTACCGAATTTGCCCAAATCCGAAATTGCGTTCCCCTTGTTGATTTAATACGATATCCGACCGAAATAATAACATCCAGACTGTAAAATGAAACAGGTCTATCGGAATTTGGAATTTGCAAAATTTGCAAATTGCTTTTTTCATCCAATTCCCCTTCCTCGAAAATCTTTTTTATGTGTCTGGAAATTACACTGACATCCCTTTGAAAAAGTGCTGCTATTTGAGCCTGGGTAAGCCAAACGGTTCCATCATCTAAACGTACACTGATTTCGGTTATCCCGTCTTCAGTTTGATACATTATAAATTCAGAATTATTATCCATATTATCTCTCTTCGTTTTCAAATTGCAAATTCTTTCAAAAGTTGATGTTGTTTAATTATGATTTAAACAAATATCAATATCAATCAAATACATTTCCATTCTTTTGGTTCAGGAATCAAAGCAATTCTGTACGGCCTATTTTATGTGTATGAAATGCTTTTCGTGCCATCCGCAAAGCACAATAAAAATCAAAAAATGATTAAATCTGAAAACAAATTCAATAAAATAAAGTAAGGGACAAAAATCCCTTACAAAATTGAAACCGGTTTTTATTCTATTAATCAGTTCGCTGAAATCAGCACGGAAGCTTGTATCCGCATTCATTCAGGACGATGGTCATCGCTGTATAGAAAGCGACGAGTCCCAAAATCAAAGCCAGAATACCGGCGACTGTTGCGATAATTGCAATTCCTGTGAAATAGAAGATTGCAGTGACAATAAAGACAAGTGCCAAAAGTGCGAAAACCGCAATCAGGAATTTGGCTTTCAATTTAATAACACCGAACAGCATTGAGCCGGCCAGGAGACCCCAGACCAAAAGATAGAGACCAACGCTTGTCGCGCTTGCCGGATCGGATCCGAAAGGTGCGATTAAGATGTAAGCAAAACTGATCCAGAATGAACCGAATGCGCAGAATGCGACTGTTTCAAAGGTGTTTCCTTTCTTAAAGGCCATTAAGCCTGCGCAGAATTGAGCGATACCGCCGACAAATATTGACATGGAAATCAGTGCAAGCGCATCTGAAAATAACCCCAGGTCGAAAAATGCCAGCATAAGAGTTGTCATACTGAATCCGGTCAAACCGAGCGCGCCCGGCGTTGCCCATGAGTCACATATTCTAACCACTTGTTCAGAGTCAGACATTTATAAAATCCTCCAAATTTTCTAAACAATTTACCATATTTTTAGAGAGTATAGACTCACACACAATGATTGCCTATACCATACACACACACCAAAAAAAGCATCCGAATAATGAAATCGAAACACACAATTCGATTTGCAAAAGTATGCATCTTTTCGGTATGTAGTCATACGTTTCTGCTTTTATAAACCTTTCATTATAAATTCAACCTAATTTTAAATCCGCTTCCGCTCGTTTTTCATCAAAAAAAGAAGGAGGCGGAGTGAAAGAATTTGTCAGCAAATGACGATAGTTTTCAAGTAAAAATCATCGTTTTTCGACAATTGCCATATGAAAAAGATAATTGGATTTTAAAAAAATAAAATGAAAGTAAAATAACAACAAAAATACAACACGAATGAAAATGAATGACCGGAAGAGAATGAAAAATGAAAGAAAACGGGAGCGGTAAGGCAGCTGTGGCAAACAGAAACCGTAAAGAGAATATTTTGCCGGCGGTCTGCGCGCGCGAGCCGCTTCATTTTTTGAGAATGATTCAAATCTGCACATTGATTTTTTTATCCGTTTTTTTAATTATATGCACCTGCCAACGCAAAACGAATTCCACTTGGAGTCAGGTTTTAGTTTGCAGCGGGAGTCTGTTCGCATTTAAAATCGCTTCGCGATTTTAGCGGCTGCCGCCACTGTAATACAGTCAGAGCTGCTCGGCAGAACAGCAGGCGCGCGCGATCAGCACCAATTTTCAAAAATTTAGAAAATTTGTCCCTTGGTTTGTAAAAAGATCAAAAAAACAAAAAAGAGACAAAAAAATAAAATCGAAATAAAATAGAAATAAGAAGAGCCGGGCAATTTTAATCGATCGCCCGACAACGCTAATGATTTATTTTTAAAATTACATCGGCAGCTTGTAACCGACTTCGTTTAAAACGATTGCCATTGCCGTATAGAATGCGGCTGCTCCCAAAAGGAAAGCGCAGAAGCCGGCAAAGATTCCGACGATGGGAACCAAAACAAAATGGAAAGCGGCAGTAACGAAGAAAGTCAAAACCAGCAAAGCGAAAACAACCATTAACGCCTTAACGCCCATCTTCAGTGTTCCGAAGAATAAACCGAGACCGAAAATGCCCCAAAGCAAAAGGTAAAGACCGAGTGCTGTGTCGCCTGCTCCATGTGCACCAAACGGCGCAATTAAAATGTATGCGAAACTGAGCCAGAAAACGCCGAATCCGGTAAAGGCGACAGTTTCAAAAGTGTTTCCTTTTTTCCAGGCCATTGAACCGGCAATCAGCTGAACCAGACCGCCGACAAAAATAGCCATCGCGATAACCGTTAAATTTCCGGGAACAATGCCCATATTATGAAAACTCAATGTTAAAGTCGCCAAAGCAAAACCGGTTAAACCGAGCGCACCCGGGTTGCCGGTTGTGTCGGCGATTTTGATTACTTGTTCACTCATAAAAAAATTCCTCCCAAAATTCGGATACACTTGATCCGAATTAATCAATATCATTTTTATTTAACCAAATTACCAATGCAATTTTTACAATTTTTGAAAAAATGCTTTGTTCATCAATTTAGATGAACATTTAACGCGGAAAACAAAAAACACCTTTAAAAACCTTTCAGTCAAAAACAATTCAAAAAAACGAGATGATAAGACAGCACGATTCAAAAAAACGAGGTCGCGCGACTGACGATATCAATTTCGCCGGTTGACGTAAAAAGTGGTCGGAGGACTTTCCATTTTACGACAATTTCAAACAGGAAAAAGATTTTGAAAAAAGGAATACTGAAAAAAGAAAATAATCTAAAAGAGAATGATTCAAAAAGACAAACAAAAAAGGAGAATAAAGAATAAAAGGAAAACAAAAAAAGAAAACAGAAATAAAAATAAAACTGAAAATAAAACAGAAATAAAACAAAAAAAGAAAAAGAAAGGGTTGGACAAAAGAAAAAAGAAAAGGAATGTAAAAGATGAACATTTTGGATTTCAAGTGGAGATTCAAAGGAAATGTTCACCAATCTTTTAGAGGTTTAAAGATTGCATTGGTTGGGTGATATTTCTAGAGGTTAATTTAGGTAGTTGTAGTGAGTTTAAATGAGCTCGTTTTTGTTTTCTTTTTTCCTTGTTTTGTTTTTATTAAAAAATATTTAATATTAAAAAAAGAAACGGCAGAAGAAGATCTGCCGAATCGATTTTCAAATTAAATTTAAAGGACGTAGTTTTCTGTCTTAAAGACCGGAACTTCTGCCTTGTATTTAGCCATGCATTCGTCAACGAATTTGGCCTTCTCGGTCGGAAGTGCTGCCAAGTCTTTCTTAACAGCTGCAAGTGCGTTGAGCTCGAATTTGGTCAAGATCAATTTACCGCCCTTGACACCTTCGTCAAGGATCTTACAGCATTCTTCTGCTGCTGCCTTTGCACGGAGGTATGTGTCGTTTCCGTTCTTTGCGATTGCTTCACCAACACGGTATGCGTTGTCGTATGCAAGCACATAGCCTTGCGGGTCTCTGTATTTGTCAGAGAGTGTAAGCAAGTCACGGAGGATCTTGTCGTTTCCTGTCTTAATGGCTGTGTTCATCAAAGAACAGTCATAAGCAAGAGATTCGACCCAAACCTGAACGGTTGTACCACCGAATTCACCGTGGTATTCGACGGATTCGTTGGACCACATGTCACAGCACTGCATGGTTAAGTTACCCATAACGTCGGAGTGAGCACAGGTAGAAGATTTACCTTCCTGAGTGATCGGAACACCGGCAATGGATTTGACGATTGTGTTTTCGTAACCGCAGTCTTTACCCGGACCGGTTGCGCCGGATTCGTATGCTGCAAGTGTTCTTGCTGCTGAAATACAGCGGGCAACGATGGCTGTTGTGTGAGCGAGGTTCTTGTCTAAGAGACCGCCTGCAATGAACATTGCAGTGTTTGCCTGGGCACAGTCTGTGTCACCGGCAGCGACGACTTTGTTCTTTTTGGCGACATCGACAATGTTCTGCCACACGAATTCCATGTCGCTTGTACCAAGGACACCGATACCGAACAAGACACCGGCAATGTCATCACGAATGATGGCGTAGTCGAAAACTTCCTTACCGCCCATTGATTCAATGGATAATAAGTCAGCGCCTTGTGCAGCACATTTGTCGAATGCTTCAAGCATGACATCATTCTTTTTGCCGCGGAGAGCGAGGTAGTCTCTGTCTTCACGAATGTCACCAATCGTGTGTCTGAGAGCACATTTCACGCCGTATTCTTCATGGTATTCTTCCATGATAGTTTTCTGTGCGTGTGCAACAGCTGCACCCCAGTCAGGGTTGTTGGACATCTGCTGAACGTGTTCTGTTTCTAAAACGACACAGGGAGCACCGATTTGAACAATTCTGCCCATTGCGTCTTTTGTAATTCTTTCGTATTCTTTAACGAGCGCTTCTTTGGAGACACCAGCCTGGGGTCTCGGGGCGTAGTTTAATTCAGGGATTGTGAATCCTGCACCGATTTCAAGTCCTAAACCTGCTTTAACCGGGAATTTTGATCTGCCGAAGCACATTTCGTCTGCATTTGCATATGCCATCTTAGTGTATCTGTTAACTGCCATTTTTGCTGCCCCCTTAGTGGATGTGGAATTCGTTTCTCATCTTTGCGATGTCTGAGCCGTTCTTCAAAATGAAATTTGCGAACTTGGCTGCTTCTGCGGCTTCTTCGCCGTAGACACCGAGGCTGTAGCTTTCAACGAATTCTTGGTTAACAGCACCGCCGCCGCATGCGAACGGAATCTTTAAGCCTTTTTCAACCATTTTGTCGTTAACTTCTTTGAAGGCATACATTGTTGTGGTCATCAAAGCTGTACCTGTCACCATGACCGGTTTAACTTCAACTGCTTTTGCGACGACTTCGTCAACAGGAACATCACGGCCAAGGTCAACAACGTCAAATCCGTCTGCTCTTAAGAGAGCGGCAACGATGTTTTTACCGATGTCGTGAACATCACCTTCTGCGACGTGGCAGATGACGGTTCCTTTTGCTTCGGGAACTTCTTTTGTCTTGGATTTACAGTAGTCTATACCCTCAAGCATGGCGTCAGCTGACATCATAACATTGGGGAGGAAGATGATACCCTGGTCGTAGAGAGCAGAGACGACAGCCATTCCCGGAAGGAGTGCTTCGTCAATGAGTTTCAGCGGGTCTTTGCCTGCGCCTAAGAGTGCGTCGAGTGCGTCGATAACGTCGTCTTCTTCGCCTTCATAGATGGCAACTGCCACTGCTTTCAGGAGCGCGTCTTTGGGATAAAGCTGCGCAGCTGCTTCGTCGGGGGTCATGGTTTTTTCCATGGCCACATTGTATCTGACAAGAATTGTTGCAATATCTTCTTTTTTAAAGTCTAACATATTAGATTCTCCGTTTCGATCTGTATTTACAGGAGAGCGGGGAGAACAACCACACATTCTATTAAACCGGTCCTCAGTACATCACACACGTTTTAGAGGTTTTTTCAACACACACACACGAATAATCCCTGTCTAAAACCTACACTTCTTCAAAATATACACACACTAATTTATGAGGACCAAAACGAGTACTTTTAAGATTCGAACTTTTTCGATCCGAATATTCCTAAAAGACCTTAATTGGTTGTATTTTTTATTCCGTATTCTCCTCAGTCACGAACCATACATGTAAAGAACACAATAAATTGTGCTTCTACGTTAGAACTATTGGCGAATTGAAGTATATACATTAACCGCATCTTTTTTTTTCGAAACGATTCTCAAAACTTTTTTTGAAAAAATGGTGGTGAAAACAAATTAATTTAACTTCATGGCGCCCGAAACCGTTTTAAAAAAGAGGATAAAAATAAAAAAATTGATTTAAATTATTAAATAAAAAAAACTGCGGAAACGCCATCAAAATTTTTGATATTTTGAACAGATATCAAAGGGTTTGAAATATATTTTTTGTACCTAATAAAAATCATAAAATATATAGACATACAAAAAACATGGATTAACTTTCCCTAAAAAGAAGAAACGGGCGGATTCTGACGGTTAGATTTTTATACCCTCAAATAACCGACTGCGATTTTAACACAGCATTCTAAAATATATATGGAACATGAAAACAACAAAGATGTTGTAATTTTAACTTCATAAAAGTTTTTGCTGCTTAACCATAAATTGAGAGGTTGTGACGCATTTAATCATAAAATAGTTAAAAACGATCTAAAAAGATGGAAAAAGGAAAAAGGAAAGTCGATTATTCATAATTTTAATTTTTAATAAATGAGGCGGCTCGCGCGCGGCGGCAGCTTGCCGGTGCAGATAATTCTGTTCCGCGCACTGTAACTGCGGCAGCAGCAAAAATCGCGAAGCGATTTTTCATAAACACCTCCCTCCCACTGCAAAACGAAAATCTGACCCAAACGGCAGAAGTTAGAATAAAAAATATAAAAAACGAATCGCGATTTTTTGAAATTTTGAAAAAATAGTGAAACTCGCGCGCGACGGGCATTTGCTGCCGTTAAAAAAAAAGAAGAATAAAATAAAAAAGAAAGGACGGCGTTTTTAAACGCCTTTTCCGATTTCGCTTTTTCTCAGCCAGTCAATGTCTGACTGATAAAGTTCGCGAAGGTCTTTGAGTCCGAGTTTCAGCATTGCAACACGGCTGACGCCGAGACCCCAAGCCAAAACAGGTTCGGTGATGCCGAGCGGCGTTGTGACTTCTTTTCTGAAAACACCGGCGCCGCCGAGTTCAACCCAGCCGAGACCGTCAATCCAAACTTCAGGTTCAACGCTCGGTTCCGTGTACGGGAAATAACCGGGACGGAAGCGGACTTCTTCAAAGCCCATTCTGTGATAGAATTCTTTTAAGCAGCCGAGCAAGTCAGCAAAACTCATGTCTTTATCCATGACAACGCCTTCCAATTGCTCGAATTCAGGCGTATGCGTCGGGTCAATTGTTTCGCGGCGGTAAGCGCGGTCAATACAAAACGCTTTCACCGGACCGACAGGATTGTCAGCCAAATATTTGACCGTCACGGATGTGGTGTGCGTTCGAAGCACATTCTTTTCCGCAATTTCAGAACTCCAGCGGCCGCCCCAGCCGCAAGAACCTGTTTCGCCGCCGTTTTCATGAACGGCACGAATCTTGTCAACATATTTTTCGGGATTTTCGGAGCGGGAATCTAAGTGGAATGTGTCCTGCATTTCTCTTGCCGGGTGATCCTGCGGTTGGAAAAGCGCGTCAAAATTCCAGAATGAAGATTGAATGATGTCGCCTTTGATTTCTGTAAAACCCATTTCCAAAAAGATTTGGCGCATTTGATCAATGAGACGCTGGTACGGGTGCGCTTTGGCGCCGTAAACCGGTTTCACGGGTTTCTGAACTTTGTAAGGACGATAATATTTATTTTCCCAGTCACCGCTTTTGAGCAGCTCGGGTGTGATTTGAGCGATTTCTTCAGTAATTTCGATACCTTTTTCGGCATAAGATTTGCCGGCGGCGGAAATTAAAATCCGGCGCGTTGTGTATTCTTCCTTTTCGAGCAATTTGCGTTTGAGCAGGTCGGAAATAACTTTTTCGGAAGCCAATTCTGCCGGCAGTTCGAAAACCGGATCGAATGTGTTGTTTTCCAAAGAGTTTTCGTAAAGGTCGCTGAGAATTTCTTCGTCTTCGCCTTTCGGAGCGTCGCCTGTCGGAATTAAAACACCGTCAGCAATTTTCGCCCACTTTTTCTTTAAAAGCCAGCCGGTTGCAATACCGACAAGCTGCGGTGAAAAAGAGCTGCGAAGATCTTCGAGCGGAATTTCGCCGTCGATTTTGTCAATGATTTGTCTCTCGGGAAGACCGGCTTCTGCATATTCTTTGCCTTCTTCGGACAAGCCGTAAAGTTCAAAAGATTCTTCATCGACTTTCGCAAGACCTTTTTCTTCCAATAAAAAGGCGGCCTGCATCGAAGCATCCGAATTCAAATCCGATATTTCGACAATATCTTTTAATTCAGCAGTCCCCAGCTCGTTGAGAGCCAAAAGGACTTTTTTCTCATTATTCGTTAAATCGTAATCCGTCATTTCACAACACCCGAAGGTTGAAATTTACCTTTTATAATCCCTAAATGAAACTTATCTATTATATTATCTGTTATTTGCAGTTCTGACAGCATTCTTATTTGAATTGTCATTTCAGCTCTTTCATTTTAGCATTCATTTGCGCTGATAATCAATGCCGAACATCGGCAATTTTTCAAAGGCTTCTTCGCGCTTTTGCTGAAGATCCGTTAAAAAGACTTCCATTTTGCCGGCTGCCTTTTTCTTACATTCACCGCACAAAATACTGCCGCTTGTACATTCATTTTGAACTCGGATCAGTTCTTCGTCGTCATCTGCCAAATGGAATAAATAAAGTTCATAAACCGAACATTTATCGAATTCGCCGCCGCGTTCGCGCTGTTCTTCAGCAGATTCGCGGCCGCCGGTCTTGGCTTTCATAATCTTTTTCGCCGCCGCCTTCGGCTCTTCCGAAAGGGCGATGTTGCTGTCCGGAATGCTGCTTGACATTTTGCCGCCGGTCAGCCCGCTCATGAAGCGGTGGTAAGTGGAAGCAGGAATGACAAAGGCATAGCCGCCGTGAGCGAGTTCCGCGTTTTTGACAATTTCCGTAAGCTCTGTTTCGGAAATATTGCCGAAAATGTCAATGTGTTCTTTGGATAATTTTGTTTTAACGCCGGCGCCGCCGAATCCGTCGCGTACGTTTTTATCAATTTCTTTAAGAGCCTCTTCCGGCGCGCTTTTGCCGCGGACACTCCAATACGGCTGACCTGATTTTTGATCCTCGCGGCGCTCGATGAGGAACATATTCATTTTAGAAGCGATGTCGCGCGTGAGGCGGATGTGCGGGTCCTGATCGGCGCCGACTGGAACAACAACCGGAATCGGTCCTTCATAAATCGACAGCTGGGAGTGTAAAATGTCAGCTCCTTGAGTCAAGACGGCAATCATGTGTGCCAAATGCGTATCTCCGGAAAAGCCGTAAATGGCAGCCATTTCCGAAAAGTTGACTTTTGTACCGAGCTCAAATGCCAAATCTTTAACGGGCAGACATTCCGATTGGAAATAAATACGCGCGTTTTCAGGCTGAAGACCGAGCGCGATTAAACTTGTAATGTATTCTTCGACGCCGATTCTTTTGCATTCGTCCCAAGTCAGTTCGCGGACAGCGTGTGCTTCGCGGTCAGCAATTCCGATAACAGCGATTCCGCCTTGCTTTTGGTACCAGACAATCTGATCCATGACCATTTTGTGGCCGAAATGTGCTTTGCCGGTCGGCATAAAGCCGTCCAAAACGACAAACGGTTTTTGGTTTTTAATCGCATCTGCAATCATATCATAGCCGCGGTGACCGAAAATAATGCCTCTTCGCATGTATTTGTGCGGGTTCGGAATTTCATCGAGAACTTCCGCAAACGGCTGAATGCCGAATTCATCAAACAGTTTTGAATAGTCGCTGATTTCAGACGACTTCCACGGGT
>JAJDHP010000038.1 GCA_030266245.1 Methanimicrococcus sp. OttesenSCG-928-J09 | reverse complement strand
GTTTTGCGTTCGGCAGGTGCATATAATTAAAAGAAATGAAAAAAATCGCACACGGTTTTACAATTAATCCAAAAATAGCACCATTCGCGCGCGCAGACTGCCGATAACAATGAATTTATACTTAATTAATTTCTAATTGATTAAAAATTTAGAATGAAATCATCCTAATTCATGAGGCTTAAATTATGTTAAGAAAAGCAAAAAACGCAACCATTGTCGGCAATGTTGAATTCGCTGAAAACACAAACGTTTGGTACGGCGCCGTTATTCGCGCTGATGCCGGTCCGATGAAAATCGGTGAAAACAGCAACATTCAGGACAATTGTGTTCTTCACAGCAACATTGATCAGCCGACAATTATCGGAAAAAACGTTACAATCGGTCACAGTGCCGTTGTTCACGGGGCAATCATTGAAGACAATGTCACAATCGGCATGAATTCCACCATTTTAGATAATGCTGTTATCGGTGAAGGAAGCATTGTCGGCGCCAACGCTCTTGTTCCGGCCAGTAAAATTATTCCGCCGCGCAGCATGATTTTGGGTGTTCCCGGCAAAATTGTTCGGGAAGTGACGGAAGAAGAAGTTCAGGCAACCATTAAAAATGCGCTTTGGTATGTCGAATTATCCAAAGGATTAGAGGATTAAAAAACCGTCTTGATATGGTTTAAATAATTGTAAGTGGTTTTAACCTTATGATTTCTTCCAAGAACATACGTTTTCACGCGCCATCAAACACTTACATAATTCCTAAAAATTCTATTATTGATCAAAATGTCGCCATTAACGGCAACGTCATTGTCGGCCCCGGAACGCATTTTTGGAAAAATGCTAAAATCGACGGCAACATTCAATTCGGCAAAGGCTGCACTGTTGAAGGTAACTTAAGAGCCAATCAAATCATTGTCGGCTCCCGTTCTAAAATCAAAGGAAAGATTATTGCCGACGCCGACGTTTCTCTTTTTCAAAATGCAGCGGCTGAATCCATTGAAAGCAAAGGAAACATCACAATTATGCCCGGCTGTGTTGTCGGTTACGCAAACGGCAGCACGCTTCAAGTTATCGGCAAGGCTGAAATCAAAAAGATCGGCGTCATTACAAAAGTAACAGTCAGAGCCGACACCGTTGCCGAATTGCCCAAAGAGCCCGAAGATTCTGAAAACTTGGAAGAATTAGAATTCGCGGTCAATACACCGATTCGTGTCGGCAGTGAAAATGAAATGCAGAATATTTCAGAAAATCTCATTTTTGAAAACAGTGGTTTTGAAAGCAACAAGGTTGAAAACAGCAGTTTTGAAAACAAAAAAATTGATGAACCGGAACTTTCATCGGTCGATATATATAATAAAGAAATCATCACCGAAAGCAGCGCAAATACAGATTCATCATACACCCCTGCATTTCAGGTGGAAACTCCAAGTAAAACCGATGAACTTGCTGCCGAAACAGACAGTAAAAATCCTGAAAATTCAGGCGTTGAAATTATCGACGAAAACGATGAAAATTCACCCAAATCTTTTTCATTTTCCGAATTTTCATCCGTCCCTGTAAATCGTCCGATTGATGTTCCGACAGATGAATCAGAAGAAGTTGAAATCGTTGACGGAACCGATGAATCTGATTCAGATTCCAATGATAGGAATAAAAATGAGAATTTTGTTCCCCAAACCGTTGAAACACCGTTTGGAACAATCGTTGTCGGTGAAAACCCCGCTTCTACAGCTGCCTCTGCATCTGCTTCCGCAGCATCAGGCAGCATGAACAGAAATGCAGATAGAAACACTGACAGAGATGCAGACAGCACATTTGCATCTGTCACTGAAATTTCAAAAGAAGATCAGCAAGCTGATTTTGAAGCTGAAATCCGATCCAAAACAAGAGCGACGCCGTCCAAAGTTGAATTCAGATGGCCGTCTTTTGAAGCAAAACCGACACGAAAGACAGGTCTTCGCGCAGCTGCCGAACGGCAGGAAAGAGAAAAGGTTTCTGATTCATTTACATCTTCTGCCGCGTCTGTTTCACCTGTTTCCTCAGCTTCCTCCAGTCCCTCTTCTGATAAAATGTCAGCAGCAGGCGTTCAATATGAAGAAGTAAAAGTCCAAAATGTGCCGAGACAAAAGGAAAGTTTCGCTAAACCCGAAAATGATTCTGTTCGAAAAGCAAACCAAAAAATTGTTTTTGAAGAAATCGCCGGAAACGAATCGGCTGTTAAATATAAACAGCCACAGACAGGGGCGCAGGCAGCAAAACAGCCGCAATCAATGAAACAATCACAGCCGGAAAACCGGGCGCAGCCGGCAAGTCAAACGGCAAAACAAGCATTAGCTGAAGATATTATTCACCGTCAGACAAAAACGGAAATCAGAATTGAAACCGTTTCTGCTGAGGCGATCGGTGTTGAAAACAGAACCGAAAACAAATCGGAAAGAAAGGAAGTAAGCCAAATTGAAATCGAAAGATCAAAGATTTGGTATGAAGAACGCTATCAGGAAATTAAGCCGCGGAAAAAAGAATATCCGCCTTACATTTAACTTTTTTAAAGTAACAGAGCAGTGAATGTGACGGTGAAATATTACAGCGGCGGAGCCGCTAAAAATCGCGGAGCGATTTTTCAGTAAACATCTGATTCCAATTGGCAACAGCAATCTGATTCATGATTGGCTAAAAAATAAATTAAAAAACGAACCCGCTTTTTATTTAAATTCCAAAAAAATGCAGCAGCTCACGCGCAGCGACAGCAGAAAATTAAAAAAGAAAAAATGAAAAAGAAAACAGACAAACTGTTTTCCTTTCTGTTTCTATTACTTTACTCCAAAGTCGGAATCGCCAACAACAAACTGCGGCGGGTGATGATGCCGATAAGTTTTTCGTTGTCGTCCATAATCGGAACAATACCGATATTTTTGTGAACGATGCAGCTGACGATTTTTTCAGCCGGCGTTGTCGGCTTGGCGGTCAACGCATTTCTGGACATCACATCGGCGACAAGAAGGTTTTTGATTTGCGCTTCCTGGTGATTATCAGGCACGTTGTCCTTGAATTCTTGGAGCGCCTTGGCAACATCACGCTCGGAAATGATGCCAACAAGTTTGCCGTCTTCCATAACCGGAATTCTTCCGATATTATTTTCAAGCATCAAATAGCGGGCGTGAACGAGACGTTCGCTGGAATTGATGGTAATAATGGTTTTGTCAAACATGACATCTTTGGCCTGGCCGATGAAATCGTAGGCGCCGATCAATTCGTTGGGCGTAATCCAGCCCTCGACATCCTTTTCGTTTTCCGAGACCAAAAGCACGCCGCCCTTTTCTTTCAAGATTTTTGCGGCGACGGCGAATTTTGTGGCCGGCTTGACAAACGTATAATTTTCAGTGACAGCCGTCACCACAGGGAGAGAGGAAGCAGGCTTCGTCCTTTTTTTCGTTCCAAGCTCCTTGGCAAGACCACGCATTGTCAAAATGCCTGTCACTTCATTGTTGTGCATGACAAGAAGACGTCTGGTATTTTTCTTTTCCATAATACCGAGCGCGTTTGAAATCTTTGCCGATTTATCAATTGTCGGCGGAGCGACCATGATATCTTTAACCTGCATAATATTTTCACCTTTTGATTGTTTATTTTAGGTTACTTAATGTCGTTTTTATGTTTAGTATGAATTGAGCAGAACGGAAAAGACAGCGCCGACAAACCGGACAGCAAATCGAATCCGTTTTAGTTTATTGCTCAAGCCATAATCGTAAATGAATGAATTTTTTAATTCATTGAGTATTTTATCTATTTTTGGGGTTTGATGTATTGATCTATTCTTCGGGTTTTTGATGTATTGATCTGTTCTTTGGATTTATTTTCCAATTATAAGACCCGTTCATGCTTCGTGATTTTCAGCAATCCATTCCAAAATGTCATTCTTTGAAATCATGCCGGTCACTTTTCCGTTTCTGGTTACCGGAAGCGAAGCGACGCCGTTGTCGATTATCTTTTTAGCAGCGCTTGCGACAGATTCGCTGACATCGGCGGCGACAATACTTGTCATAATATCTTCCGCGATGAACGGAACATCCAGTGCATATCGGGCTGCTTTGGAGGAAGACTTTTTAGATCCTCGAATACTTCTTTTACCATCCGTTCCGACCAATTCGCTTGAGGAAAGGTCTTTCACGGAAACAATACCGACCGCTTTTTCATTGTTGTCCATGACAACGACTTTCTGAACAGCGTTCTTTTCCATTTCATCAATGACATGATTAAGCGTATGATTTGTATTTACCGTCACCGCTTTTCCTTTCATTGCGTCGCCGACGCGGCCGTCAGCACCGTTTTCGGCAGCGAACCGAATTAAATCCGTTTTTGAAACGATTCCGAGAACTTCCTTTTCAAAGATCGGGATATGATCAATATTTTTTTCGACCATCAGCTTAGCGGCTTCTGCCACCGACGCATTCGGCGAAAGTATCACGACATCGGCAGTCATGACAGATTTGATCGGGATTTGGTCAATCGGCCTTCGTTTCCAAGCCGCTTCTTCTTCAAAAAGCTTCATGTTCAAGTCGGATTTCGTAAAAATACCCAAAACCATTGGGTCATCTACTACTAAAATAGAGCCGACTTTGTGTTTCATCATAAGATTTCGCGCATGTGCAACCGTTTCATCAGGCTCAACAATATAAACCGGCGAACTCATGATATTTTTCATTTTCATGGAATATCCTCCTATGCGACTTGACATTTTTCAAATTTCCGAAAATTAAGCACTTTTGAGTTTTCAAATCTCTTCAGTCTTGTCTTTTGTTTTTGTCTTAATTTTTTATTTTGATTGTTTATTTGTCTGCTAACTTGGATTGTTTATTCGTTTTTGCTTACTTGACTTACTTGAGCTAACATCATATCTGATTTAAAAATTCAAAATATTAATTTTATAAAATCAGGCTTTGATTTGCTGAGTTCATTTTTCAGTATGGAATTCTGATTCAGTATAGAAAAATCATTCAATACAAAAACGAATGACAGCACAAGCTCACCTCAAATAGCTTCTGCAGAAACGATTAAACTCCGGATCTGATTTCTCAGACATTAATTGAATCACTTCCGCAAATGCGTTTTAAAACGTCAATCGGTTTCAGTCTTAACTGACCGACAATCTTACGTTTGAACGCGGTTTTGCTGGAATAATCAGAAATGTCATCGAACAAAAATGCTCTGGTATTGGGTTTTTGTGTCATTTGTTTCCCCCAAAATTTAATTTCCGGATATATTAAACAAGGTTGTTCTTGGCTTATATAGTTTTTCTGATATAATAAATTATATTTTAGATACAATATAAAAATAAATTCAAATAAAATTCAAATAAATTCAAATAAAATTCAAATAAATCCAAACAAAAATAAATAAAAATTGATAAAATTTGAAAAATTCAGACAAAATAATATTAGGAATTATTTTTAAAACAAATCGGTTTTTAACCCCTTAGTTTCCGATGGAGAACACTTTGAAAAACAGAATTAACAGAACTGATTTAAAAGAAATGAAAAATATTAAAAATAGCTTAAAAATAAACTGAATAGGTTTAAAAATTGGATGAAATAAACAAATAAATTTAAAAAATAGTTTGAAAATAAGTTTAAAAAACAGAATTAAAATCAAATAAAAAATGTAAAAAAGAGTTTAAAAGAAATAGACAAAAACCGTCACTAAATAATTAATCGTCGGAAGTATATCTTTTAAAAAGTCTGATTTCATATTCAGTCGAATACCTTTTTCATCCAATTGGAACATACCGATTTTAACAGCATTTTCTTCCCATTTCAAAGAATCGAAACTGATTATACCATATTCGTTCACTTCTAAATTAGCGAATCGAATTGTATTTTCAGCGGCTGAAAAATTGCCGATTCGAACACCTTTTTCATCAATTACGAAACTGCTGCCCGCTTTAAAATTGCTGTTATCAAAATAAACAACCATGCCGTCATCAAAAGTAATTTTCAGATTCGGATTTATCAGAAGCGTATTGTTTTCCAAACAAGTAACCTGAACTTTCGGATTATTTTGAGCGAAAATAATGTCCGATCCGATTCGTTTCTTTATTTGTGTGCCGTCCCATGTCGTATTTTTAAAAATTAAATAAACAATCGTCTGATCAGATAAACCGTCGCCGTCAATTATAATGCGGTTAGCCGTCGGCGTTCCATTTCCGATAATCCAAATTTGTGCTTCGGACGGAATGAAATCAACTTCTTCACCATTTGCACAAATAACTTTAAGCGCATCGCCGGCCGAGCGATAATCAGACGCCGGGCTTTTCATAATGAAAATATCGCCGTCGTTGATATTAAAAGTGTAAGTACCTGATTCGGATTCTGTTTCTATGTTTGATTCCGAATCAGCTGCTGCTGAAACGGCGCAGAAGGAAAACATCAGGCAAAAACATAAAAAAATGGAAACAACAGTTTTCTGTTTCATGGTGAGTCTCAGGAAACAAAGGAAATCGGATTATATAAAATAAACCCGATTTAACAAATGTTTTTGTGAAAATATTATATTTCAAAGCATACGCAAAAAATTACAAAATATAAAAATTAAAAAAATGAATTACAAAAAAAATTAAAAAGAATTACAAAAAAGTTACAAAATTGTAATTCTTGTTTTGTTTCCGGCGCTCAGCTCGATTTCCTCGTTCATTCCGAACTTAGAAAAAGCATCGCTGATACGGACTGTCATGCCGATCTGAACATTGTTGACGATTTCAGCATGCTCGCCCCAAAGCGAAACGCGGATTTTGCCGGTGTCATCTTCAATTTCCATATTAGAAACCGTGTTTTGGGTACCGTCATCTCTTTCAAATTCACGAAGGTCGCCGATTTCAATCACGCGGCCCTGAACGGAATAAGATTTGCCGGGAAGAATGTCGTTGATGCTGTCGAATTTTTCCTGGTACAAAACTTCTTTTTCAGAAGCGACGACATTTCCGCGGGAACCGACATTGAGTTCAACCGACTGGCTGAAATTGTTCATACGGGAATAGGCGTTGAGAATATCAACAGATTCGCCGAAATCGAATTCATCTAAATAGATGGTTTTGTCATCCCAGAGGCTGACACGGATTTTGCCGGTATCGTCACCGATTGTAAATGTGCCGATCGTTCCTTCGCTACCGTCTTTGCGGCTAAAAGTGCGGACATCGGAAATATCTAAAATGACACCTGAAAGATTGACACCGTTCATGCCGTCAGTGATTTCATCAATTTTTAAAAATTTCTGCTCATATTCGACAGGTGTATCAAGAATGTCAACAACACTGGAATTGCCGAGTGAAATTTCCACTTTCTGGGAGAAATTGTTGACTTTTGAATAAGCGTTTTGAATTTTAATGGATTCACCGATATCTAATTCTTCAACAAGTCCTGCTTTGTCATCCCACATGCTGACACGAATGGTTCCGGTGGAGTCGCCGATTGTCATATTTGCGACGCGTCCTTCTCCGCCGTCTTTTCTGGTAAATGTTTTCACTTGACCAAGATCTAAAACTTTTCCGAGAACAGTCAAATCATTCATGCCGTCTTTGATTTCATCAATTTTGCGAACCGGAATTTCGTATTCGACTTCTTCAGCGGAAAGTGCAAAAACGCCGTTGTTGCCGACATGCACTTCAGGTCCGTTCAAACCTTTTTTCGTGTAACCGGAAATGCTGACGCTGCAGCCGGCTTTAATTTCACCGCTTTCAATAACATCTACTTTAGAATCCCAGACGGAAATACGGATTTTGCCGGTAGAGTCGCCTGCCATAACTGTGGCAACGCGGCCGATTGTGCCGTCGGAGCGGTTGAATTCGCGCGGGTCGTAAATTGATAAAACTTTGGCAACGAAAGAAACATTGCCGCTGTTTTCGTCGATAGATTCGATAACGACGACTTCTCTTTCGGTTGCAGAAACGCCGAGATCGCTTAAAACGAGACGGGCACACATCTCATCATCGCAAAGGCCGCCGAGCGCTTCTTTTCTTTCTTCGACTTTCGCGACAAAATCGTCGTAGCTGATCAAGTTGCTGACTTTTTCATAAATTTCTTTTAATTCTGCCATTCTTTTACCTGAATTTCTGACTTTTTGATAGATTAATAGTTCTGACCTGTTTGACAAAACGCTGACATATTCAATAGTCTGATAAATCAGAGTGCCTGAAAAATTCGGAGTTCGGGTACACGGATAAAGGTTGATTTAAAAAACAATTGAGATGTAATTGAATTGTTAAAGGATTTCTAAGAAACTTAAAACTTAGTAGATATTGATACTTCAACCTTCTATTTTTACCTTACTGTTTGCATAAAGCGCTTATATAAATCAACCTTTGAGCAACTTTATTTATATTAAAAATGCTGTTTATGATGTATGATTCGAAGGTGCGAAGAGCATGGGTGTTTCCGAGGTGAAACGTGTCCCGATTGCGATCAGGAAGGGCAGTTCATTTTGGACGAGGAACGCGAAGACCGTTTGGGCCGATTCATCGCCGGCGCTTTAAGACATTTCCCCGCCAAGCTCGGGCTTTCGATGTATGAAGACGGCTGGGTCAGCATTAACGCTTTAACAAACGCTGCCGCCCGTAAATATAAGTGGCCGAAAAAGTATCATGTTTATGCGCTTGTCGAATCGGATGAAAAAGGAAGATACGAAATTTCCGGCGGCAAAATCCGCGCTGTTTACGGTCATTCCGTTGATGTTGTTTTAGATTATCCGATTTTTGAAGGCGATTTCGCTTATTACGGCGTGAGCCCCGAAGAAGTGGATATCATTTTAGACGAAGGTATTTTGCCTGTCAAACAAAAATATGTCCATTTAAGCACAACGCTTGAAAAAGCGATAGAAGTCGCAATGGTTCACACAGAAAATCCGTCTATTTTCAAAATTGACGCCGCTGCTCTTGTCGATGACGGCTTGAATATGATGGTTGCCAATGATGATATTTTGCTGGCGGATGAAATTCCGGCGGAATATATTTTAGAAATTTATGAATGATGAAAGCAATTTGCTTTCGTTTCAATTTCTTTTTTATCGCTTTTCTTTTTAGCTTTTCATTTTTTTAGTTTTTCCTCATTTTCTATTTCTTTTTTAATTTACCACAAACCTTATTAAAGCAAAACAATGTTTCATTTATGTTTGTTTTTCAAAAACCGTTTTGCTGTAAACAAGCGAAGCAAGAGCATGAAAAACAAATTTACAGAAATTATTACAAATTAAAATTATTACATTAAATAAATTGAAACGGCAGAAGACCGAGCCAATTATATATTAAATGTAATAATAAAATAAACTACACGGTTTCTATACTATCGAACCGTGATCACCTTCACAAATTCACATTATAACGGATTCAAGCGAATCCCTACAAATTAAATAAAAATTTAAATTATCTAATCGAACTCAAAATTTCAATTCAGGAAAACAGTTTCCGAATTCAATTTGATTCAAAATCATATTTCGATGAGCATACAGGTGAAATTTGGACTGCTGATTGCAGCCTTTTAACCTGATTACACGCAGATAAAATCAATTCAAGATCTTGATTCAACGCGGATCAAAACGAATCTTGAAATGTGAATCCAAATGCGTGAATATGACAATTATACCGCATTCATACGAATGAGCCGCCGATTTAAAGGTGCGGCAAGCATTACAGATACAAAAACAGTCAGAATGGCAACCGAAATAGAGATGATTAATACATCTCTTTTCAAAATTTAATGGAAAAATTGCCGGCAGTTAAATCAATTCATTGATAAACCAGCAAGTGATTGATAAATCAACAATCGACTGATAAATCAATATCAACAGCCGCCGACAAATATCATAATCATAAAAATTAAATCAAATATTATCGCAGATTTATATTGACGTTTGAACCAAACTTCAAAAATTGTAATCAAGTTTCACATCGGCAGATTAAATGAAAATTAATGGAAATTTAATAGAAATTTAAAACTGCATTCACTCAATCTTATCCCGCCGTTAACGGTCTTAAATTGCATGAAACGCTTTTCACAAGCGGCACAACTTGATTTTTAGTTTCTGTTTGGTTATCCCGGCTTTGCCTTTGCATTGAATAATTAAATATTAATTCATAATGCAGCAATCGTCTCTCTGTTGATTTTATTTGTTTCGTTTGCCAAAGTTCGTTAACTGATGTTTTTGTTCAAAAAAGCTTTAGCGGTTTTGATTTTGAATCTTTGAAGTATTCGCTGTTTTCTATTTTTGTCATTTTTGAGCCTTTGGATCCGAAAGGAGACAAAATCATGCAAAATGAAGATACTACAAAATATATTATCAGAACAAAAATCACCGCTGACGGCGTCATTGAACGTCCTGATATTGTCGGCGCCATTTTCGGTCAAACCGAGGGTCTTCTCGGAACCGATTTGGATTTGCGCGAGCTTCAAAAAACAGGCCGTATCGGCCGCATTGAAGTCATGGTGACAACCAAAAACGGCAAAACACGCGGAAACATTTTCATTCCGTCCAGTTTGGATAAAGTCAAAACTTCCGTTTTAGCCGCTTCTCTTGAAACGATTGACCGCGTCGGTCCGTGTGTCGCAAATATCGAAGTGACAAAAATCGAAGACGTCCGCGCCGCTAAACGTGTAAACATCGTCGAGCGTGCCAAAGACATTTACAAAACAATGTTTGATGATGATTTATTGGAAGCGCAGGAAATCACTGACGTTATCCGCGAATCCGTTCGTGTCGAAGGCATTGTGACTTACGGCAAAAATAAATTGCCAGCCGGTCCCGAATATAACGCCAACGAAATTATCGTTGTTGAAGGCCGCGCCGATGTTTTAACACTTCTTAAATACGGCATTAAAAATACAATCAGTGTCGGCGGCACTAACATTCCGCCCGAAGTTGTTGATTTGCTCAAAGGCAAAAAAGTTACTGTTTTCACTGACGGTGACCGCGGCGGCGAACTGATTATCCGCGAACTGATCCAAGTTGCGAATGTGGATTACATCGCTCGCCCGCCGGATGGAAAAGCGGTCGAAGACATGGTTCAAAAGGAAATCGTGATGTCGCTTCGACGCAAGATGACAAAGGATCAGTATGTCGAAAAATTCGGTATTGTTTTGCCCGCGTCCAAAAGATCAAGAAAGACAATCGAATCTGCTCCTGCTTCTAAAACAGCCCGATCCACTCCGGCAAAATTGGTTGAAAAATCTGCGCCGCAGAGAGTTTCTAACATCAGAAGACAGACTCTTGCCGACAAAGCTGATAAAATTGAAGAAGAAGCGGAAGAATTTCCGTCACCAGCGCCGGTCAGAAGAAGCCGTACCGAGCGTTTGACTGAAAAGCCGGAAAAAGTAGCGCGCAGAAGAATTGCGGAAAAGCTTTCTGAAGAACCGGAAGAAGAAAAACCTGTCAGACAGCTTCGTGCCAGATCTGTCAAATCCAAAAAAGAAGAAATCGACGACATGATCGCCGTTAAATATGTGGATTTGGACAAGGAAACCGACGAGGTCGCTTTTGAAGAAGAAAAGCCGAGACGCGGACGCAGAACCACAGCTGCCGCTCCTGCTGAAGAAGAGTTTGAGGTGAAAAGAGCACCGAGAGAAAGAAGCAGTGGTGAAAGACCCGAAAGAAGTTCCAATGAAAGAAACAATTTCAAAGAAGGAAGAGATTTCGGTGAAAGAAGCGGCTCCGGAAGAGGCAGAAGAGAAGAAGAAGCTCCGAAAGAGAAGAAACCTTCCATCCCCGCGCCTTTTGATAAAGAAATTGAATCGCTTACAGGCACGTTGTCTTCCCGAATTTTAGATAAAGACAACGCTGTTATTTCCGAAATGCCTGTCAGAGATTTGGCCGGCACTTTGAAAAACGGTGTTGAAGGCGCAAAAACCGTTGTTTTCGATGGTGTCATCACTCAAAGAATTGTAGATATTGCTGCCGAACAGGGCATTCAGAACTTAGTCGGATTAAAAAACGGCAACGTTGTTAAGATGCCGGCAGAAATGAAGGTTTTCGCTGCTCAAAATTAATGAGCAGCCGACTTCTTTTTTACACTCTTTCTTATTTTTGTTTAATTAGGTCGCCTTTCGCGCGCGAATTGCTGCATTTTTTGAAATTAAATAAAAACCATCCACGAT
>JAJDHP010000036.1 GCA_030266245.1 Methanimicrococcus sp. OttesenSCG-928-J09 | reverse complement strand
TATGTCTTTCGTCCTTTTTAGTCATCTGAATTTTATTTTGAATAATCAGAGGCGTTTTTTATTACAAATTTTCGGGGTTTATGTGTTATGTCAGCGGAACAGCAATTTGATTTTGAAAAATATACCGATAAATATTTTCTGAGAGCTTATGAAATCCTTCAAAAGGAAAACATAAACCCATTCGTCCGCGCTCAAATTTTTGTCCGCAAAGGTCCCGGAATTATGGCCGGAATGTCTGAAGCTGTTTCTTTCATCCGCAATCACTCAGATTTGGAAAAAAACGGCGGTCACATTTATGCACTTCCTGACGGTGAACCTTATGAACCGCTTGAAACGATTTTGATGCTGGAAGCACCGATTTTAGATATTGTTCGCCTTGAAACTGTTTATTTAGGAATTATCAGTTCGTCACTGGCGATTCATAACGATAATCAAAAACTTGATCTTAAAAATGTTGAACAAAGAATGAATGCCATTGTCGCCGCTGCCGGCGACCGTCCTGTAACTTATTTCGGCGCTCGTCATTGGACCTATAAAGATGATGCCGCCATTTCAAAAGCAGCTATTGACGGCGGCGCAGCCGGTGCTTCAACCGATATCGGCGCGGAATATGCCGGAAAAGAAGGCAGCGGAACAATTCCGCACGCGCTTGAAAATATTTACGCGTGGAAAGACGGCAAGGAAAATGCTGTTAAAAATGCAACGCTCGCTTTTGATAAACATATACCGGCGGATGTTGTTCGGGTTGCTTTAATTGATTACAATAATAAAGAAATTGATGACACGCTTCAAACGGCAGCATCTGTTCCGTCCTTGGCGGCGATTCGCATTGATACATGCGGTGAAAACATCGGCCAAGGCGCGCTTTCTATAAATGATTTGAATGGAAACTCACAAGTTGAAATTGATTCAATGCTGGCGGTTTTTTTCGGAAAAAGCGAGTGTATCTCAGTTCCTGAAGGCGATGAAAAATATTGGTTTGGAACAGGTGTTTCTGTCACCGGCGTTTATGCTGTTCGAAAAGCGCTGAATGAAAATGGATTTGAACACATTCAAATTATGCTTTCCAGCGGTTTCGGCGATGTTAAAAAGGTTGAAGCATTTGTGAAAGCCGAAAAAATTATCGGCATGAAATTGTTTGACAGTCTCGGCGTCGGCGGAATTTATGATTCAAGAGATGCGACAATGGATATTGTTGCTGTCGGCGAAACTATTGATTCAATGAAACCGATGGCAAAAGTCGGCCGAATGTACCGGCCGAATCCGAGATTGAAAAAGATTGTTTAATTTTTAAATTCTGAATTTTAACTTTTTTCGAGTGATCCGTCTTGTCAAAACCGCAGAAGCTGAGAGAATTTGCAGAATATTATTTATCTTCGTTTCCGGCGGAGGCTGAAGATAACGGTATTTTTTTGACTGCCGGCGAAATTTCAAAGCTTCCGGCAAATAAACAAAAAATCGGTGACATTATTGTTGTTTCAATTCCCGACTCTCTGTCTCATAAAAAACAGGAAATCGGCAAACTTCTTTTGTTGATGGATTCAAAGGCGCGGTTGGTTTTAAATGACAACGGCATTTCGGGAAAACTAAGAACGCCGAACCGCGAAATTATTGCAAACCGTAATGAAAATGAGTTTGCTGTGTCAGCAAAAGTTACAGAAATATTAAAAATAACGGAAACAACAAAAATAATAAAAACATCAAAAATAACGGAAACCATTCACAAAGAAAACGGCTGTAAGTTTAAGTTGGATGTTTCAAAAATTATGTTTTCTAAGGGCAATTTGAATGAAAAACGAAATCTTATAAGTGAATGTGCCGGCGAAACGGTTGTTGATATGTTTGCCGGCATCGGCTATTTTTCAATTCCGATCGCGGTTTATTCAAATCCTGCGAGAATCATTGCTGTTGAATTAAATCCTGTTTCTTACGGTTACTTGTGTGAAAATATTCGTTTAAACGGCGTACAGGACATTTTTGATCCGATTTGCGGGGATTGTCAAACATCAACACCTGAAAATGTCGCAGATCGTGTTTTAATGGGATATGTCGGCACAACACATGAATATTTAGAAACGGGTATTAAGGCGATAAAAAAAGAAGGCGGTTTTTTGTATTATCATGAAACGGTTCATGAAAAAGATTGGCCGGACAGACCTGTTTTAAGAATTAAGGACGCGGCTGAAAAATGCGGGAGGTCTACCGAGATATTGGAAACGCGCATTATAAAAAAATATTCGCCGGGCGTTTATCATGTTGTTATTGATGTTAAAATCCAATAAATTTCAAAATTTTCTTTTTAAATTCGCTGGTGGTAGAGTCAGTGGTTACTGTAATTCCTTCCGTTTTCGAATAATCAATGCCGGTTAATTTTCCAATAGTTGAATCTTGGTTTTCTTCATAATCTTTGGTTTGTTCTTGTTTTTTCATATTCTTCATCCAAATTTTGTTTCAAATGTTTTTACAATTGTTATACAAGTATTGATATCTTTGGGCAGGAAATCAGAAAAAGGTTGTAATGATATTAAAAAAATAGAAAATAAGTTGTATATAACAAAAAAGGGAAACACTTCTTACGAAATGCTTCCCTTGGTTTCAAACCGATTTTTAGTGCATCGACCGGGATTCGAACCCGGGTTTGCGGCTTGGAAGGCCGCAGTCATAGCCACTAGACCATCAATGCAAATTGAAATCGCTGTCAAACAGCAATTCATAGAGATATTGATTTTATTTAAATATTGTGGTGAGCGGTTCTGCAATCGTTTTTTATTTCTGCAAAACGAATCACGGTTTTTCATTTATTTTGAAAAATTGGTGCAGCTCGCGCGTGGCGGCAGCAAAAATCGTGAGTCGCCCGAAAGGCAGCGGAATGGTTTTAAGGAATTATCTCACAGCTGTTGTATTCAATACCCTGAGAAAAATCATCCAAACTGATTTTGCCGTTTTCAATCAATTTTTCAATTTCCGGCTGCTTCTCTTTAAGCGTATTTACTAAAAAGCGAACCGTTTTACAAACTTCTTTGAAACCTTCAATGCCCCATTTCATCGTAGCATTCGCATAAAGGCAGCGGCCGCCGCAAATATCAAGGATGTCGCATTTGAGACATTCGCCCGATACGTGAATCACACGAAGCTGATTCGGTCGGCCATTGTAAATGTCGCCGGCATAGTAATCGCTCATGCCGCTCATAACAGGACAGGGAGACAGTTTCCCGTCTGTCTGCACATTATATTCCGTCCAGGCCGCACCACAGCGCAAGTGCGTTTTTTCGTTGCGCAGCAGCGAATTCATGATGTTGACAAATGGATACATGTGAAGAACTTGACCGTTTTCTTTCATCCGACGAACCCATTCGTCCGCCAGCTTTTGGATTCCGGGATTGTAGCTGCTATTTGCCCATTCCGGAAAAGTTGTCTGACGTTTTTGATAATCGTTTCTCCAAAAAAGCGCATTGAGCTGCCAGTGGACGCTGTCAAAACAGAAATCGGGATTTTCAAACAAATGCATAACGCTGTCATAAATGTCGGTTTCTTC
This sequence comes from Methanimicrococcus sp. OttesenSCG-928-J09, assembly GCA_030266245.1. Lineage (GTDB taxonomy): Archaea > Halobacteriota > Methanosarcinia > Methanosarcinales > Methanosarcinaceae > Methanimicrococcus. Next base: position 8,762 of record JAJDHP010000036.1, on the reverse strand, counting down.
CTGAACAGTCATGCGGGCGATGACTTCGCCGGTAAAACCTTTCTCGCGGGCAATATTTGCGTTTTTAGCAATTAAATCATAAACACCGTCGCCGCGATAATAATCGGTTAATTCGCGGTTGCCGTCAATAGAAATTGAAATCGTATGCAGGCGCTGTAAATATTCCGCCGGCACCAAATCCAGTTTCGTCGCGTTCGTGTGCAGCAAAAATGTTTTGGCGGGAAGCATGTCCATCATTTCTTTCATCTTTTCGATTTCAAGAAGAGGCTCGCCGCCGTAAAAAATGACGACCGCGTCTTTATCTTTGGAAATGAATTCCGCCAGCGCCGATGTTTCATAGCTGATATTCTCAGGAACATCATAATCGACGGCGATACCGTCATCGAAATCATCAAAACAGTCGCAGACTTCGCCGTAACAGTAACGGCATTCCAAATCGCAGGCCATCGTCAAAGTAACAAAAAAATTTACCATAAATTCACCAATCTCTTCTCGAAAATGAAAAAAAAGATATTTAAAAGTAACTGAATTAAGAAAAACCGCCCGAAGATTTAAAATCGGATTTATGATCCAAATTTAAACCGATTGACACTTTTTGTCCTTTTCTTTTTTCTTTTCGCCTTGAATTTTGATATAATAGTTCGGAAATGACGCAATTGCAAAGCTCGCCGCACAGGAAAGACATGTAAATGCCGTAGATTCCAAAAGTTCCCGGAAGTATGAACAAGAAAAGCTGTACAAATCCGATACATCTTAGAAATGAAATTAAAGTCGACCTCGCTTCTCTTTCAGTAACTTGGAAATACAGAATATTCATCAGCGAAATGCCGACGGGAAAGAAGCCGAGCATATAAAAGCGCATCATTTCCGCTGACATTTGAATCATTTCCGAGTTGCCGGGCAGGAAAATGCTTGCCATATGCGTTCCGAATAAAAAAACGCCGGCATAAAATACGGCGGTGGATATGAGATTTGACCAAAGCCCGAGTTTGTACACCTTTTGAACGTTTTCAGGATTCTCACTGCCGTAATTAAAGCTGAGAAGCGGCTGCGAGCCTTGAACAATACCGATAAGAACCATATTGAAAATGGAACAAATGTACATCACAATACTGTAAGCGGTGATGCCGGTTGTGCCGATATATGCCAGAATTGTCAGATTAAAGCTGAATGCGACAGCTGATTGGCTGAATTCCATTAAAAAGGATGGAAAGCCGCTGAATGTGATCTTTTTTAAATCTTCGAGTTTAAAACGCGGCATTTGAATACGTATGTTTCTGTCTTTTTTCAGGAAGAATGACAAGAAGACCAAAGCGGCGATACTCTCTCCGATTCCGGTTGCAATTGCGGCGCCTGAAATTCCCCAACCGAATTCCATGATAAAAACATAATCTAAAATGATGTTTAAAACAGCGCCTGTCAGCGTTCCAATCATCGCAAGTTTGGGAGCGTTGTCATTTCTGACAAAAATGCTGAAACCTATGCCGGTCATGTAAATGACGCCGAAAAAGGCGATCCATTTCATGTACGGAACAACAAGCGGAAGAAGTTCGGCATCGGCACCTAAAATTGTTGCTGCCTGAATCGGAAACGCCAATACTAAAATGTTCAGAAGAGTGCTGATTATGATGAGAATAATCATGCTTTGGAGAAAGAAGTTGTTGGCAGCTTCTTTTTTCCCTTTTCCCATGTATTGCGAGAAATAATTGGCACCGCCGATTGCGATCAGCATTGTCAGCGCTATTTGCAGCATGTTGAACGGATAAACAATGTTAACAGCGGCCAAAGCCGTTTCGCCGACACCGCGGCCGACAAAAATGCCGTCGACAATGACATAAAGTGATGAAACGACCATTGAAATGACGGACGGAATGACAAATTTAAAAAATTCTTTTGTAATTTTTTGATCTTTTCGATTTTGACTTTTTTGATTATTTTGATTTTGATTGTTTTTATCATTTTTATTATGATTTACAGTGGTGTTGATTTTTGTGTCTGCGCCTGACATAAGGAATCTCCCGTCTTTTTCGGGCAGCTGTATCGCAGAGAAAAGCAAAAGAAGTACAGCCGAACAGGCAAATCCCATGCTTTGCGATGATTGCTCATCGAAAAAGACAAAATTCGCTTATCCGGTATTAACGAAATACCTCCGCGTGGTTTCTCGAATAGGTCTTGTCCTACTTAAAAGTTCGCTTTTTGATTATTGTTTGAAGAATAGAAGCTGATAAAAATGAGAGGTGTAAAAAAAGCGGGTGTTTTTTTTCGAAAATTTTTAAAAAATTGTGCAACTCGCGCGGCGGCGAGCTTGTGAGGGTAGCGGGCTGTAACGGTAGGTAGCAATGGCAACTGTAACGGCAGGTAGCAATGGAAAACGGAATCGGTAGGTAGCAATGGAAAACGGAATCGGTAAGGTAAATGTGGCACGTTCGCGCAGCGAACGGAATACTCTTAAAATTAGCAAATACATATGGTCGCAGTACATATGATAACAGCTGAGTGTATCGTAAAAATGACAGTAATAATCAATCGCATGCTGATGATATTATGTAAAAAAGGGTCGGACTTTTCTCTAAATTTTGAAAAATGCAGTCGATCGCGCGTGCGTCGCCTCTAAAATAAAACAGATATTAAAAATAAAACAGATATAAAAAAGATGAATGAAGGGATTTGATTTGATTGAATTTTATCCCTTTTTAATGATTTTTACCATTTTCTTTTTATTTTGATGGAATTTTTGAAATTGCATATGTGAAAAACATACTGAGAATCATTTGAATGATGATGAAAATTCCAATTCCGGACAGCATATTTTCACTCAGGAATTCTGGCATAAAGTCGAATTGAACACTTGTGTAGAGAAGAACAATTGAAAGCAAAAATGCCGCTTCGTAGGCGATAAGCATGTTTTTGCTTTTTTTGTTGTCGTTGATATTGAAATATCTCAAAAGAATAACCCACGTTATCGCATGAATGACTAAAACGGCGATAATTGTAATAATTGCCAGCGATACAATATCAGTCGTCCCATCCGGCGCAGTCGGCAGCCACGGTACATACATTGACAAATATTTAATCAAAATAATGGCGACAATCGTTAAAATAAAGTTTACAATACCGAGTTTTTCTTGTTTTGACAGACTCATTTTCGTCCCCCGCGTTCATTTCAATAACACAATTAAATTGCTGTATCGTAAATAAAACAGCAATCAAAAATTATAACACACGCAAAAATCTAAAAAAAAAGACCGGCAATGCCGATCTTTAAGAATTGCTTACCCTAAATATGAATTATTCATATTAAACTGCTTTGATAGGCATCAAACGAAGACCTTTTGAAAGAATAAATTCAGCCAAAGTCAGCAAAATGAATGTAAACGGTAAGACTGCATTTAATATTGTTTCAAAGTTGATGTTGCCGATGCCCTCTGCCGGAAGCAATTGCATTGATATAATTGCGTATGTCAGAAGCATAATGATAATGAATGCAATCTCATAAACAATAACAAATTTTAAACCGTCCCGATTCGGAACCAAAAACTTGTACATCGCAATCAGCATACCAATATTGCCCAAAACTGCAAAAGCAATGTATGCTAAAATCCAGAATGTTGCATCTTCATAAACTAAGAAAATAGCTCCTGTAAATAACAAATATGTAACTATTAAAATAAACACTGCGAAAAGCCACAGTGAATAAGCTGATGTTATTTTTCTTTGAATTGTTCGTACCATAAATGAAAACCTCTTATCAAAAATTTAATAAATTCGAGTTCAACCCCGTTTTTTATTACTTATAAAAGTAAACAATGATATAAATAATTATTATTAATTTAGTTTTAAAGATAAAAAAATAAATTGATAATTGTTACAAAACATTGATAATATTTAGATATTTGATTATAATCTGTATTTGTCCCATTTTGACTATATTTCTGTAGGATTTACATATTTTTGCGTTTTTTATTAATTAAATGTTATTGTTGTTAGATAATCTGATATTTTCTTTTTTTTGAAAACATATACAACGGATTACTTTCACCGCACAATAATTAAGTTTTTATTCTTTATGTTGGTGAAGACAATATTCAATTTTATTCAAATTTTAAAACTGAATTATTTTTATAAAACAGTTTGAACAATTTTGTGAATTATATTTTACATCTTACGCATCTTATGCATCTAAAACATCTAAGTTGGATTTAAACTAAATTTAAACGATTTAAAACCAAATTTTAATTGTGCTTAAGTTAAAATTAGTTAAAATCTGATTGAAAGCTTATTAAATAGTAATTAAAAATTAATGATGTATTTAACTCATCTTTCCAACAAAAACAAATTAAGGGACAATTATGAAAGAACTTATCATTAAAGGTGCCAGGGAACACAATTTGAAGAATATATCTGTCACCATTCCTAAAAATCAATTAACGGTTATCACCGGCGTTTCCGGATCGGGAAAATCAACGCTTGCGTTTGACACAATTTATGCCGAAGGTCAGCGCCGGTATGTGGAATCTCTTTCTTCATACGCCCGCCAGTTTTTGGGTATCATGGATAAACCCGATGTGGACAGCATTGAAGGTTTGTCGCCGGCGATTTCAATCGAACAGAAAACGACTTCAAAGAATCCGAGAAGTACGGTCGGCACTGTTACTGAAATTTACGATTACTTCCGTTTGCTTTTTGCACGCATCGGAACACCTTATTGTCCGGATCATAATTTAAAAATTGAGTCGCAGTCACCGGAAAAAATTGCGGACTTGGTTTTTGCCGAATTTGAAGGCATGGTCACGATTTTCGCGCCGATTGTCCGCAAAAAGAAAGGAACTTATCAGCAGCTCATTAAGGATTTGAATACCGAAGGTTTTACACGCGTTCGCGTGAATGAAGAAATTTACAGAACGGATGAGGAAATCGAGCTGGAACGCTACAAAATGCACGACATTGATATTGTCATTGACCGCATTGATGTGGATGACGAAAATGAACGTTCTCGTTTGGTCGAAGCCTGCGAGCGCGCAACGGAAAGGTCCGGCGGGCTTGTTTATGTTGTCGGAAAACCAAATTCTTACAGAAAAGAAAAAGGGACGCGCGGGCTTTATCAGAAAGTTCTCAGAAAAAGAACGATTGATGAAAATTCGTTTGAAGACGGCAATGAAGATGATGAAGAAATCATTGAAGTCACTTATTCTTCTAAAATGGCTTGTCCCGAGTGCGGTCTGGCTTATGAGGAACTTCAGCCGCGTATGTTTTCATTTAACAGTCCGTTCGGCGCGTGCCCGGAATGCAACGGTCTCGGCTTTAAAATGGAATTTGATGAAAACTTGATTATTCCCGATCGCAGTCTTTCCATTGCGGAAGGCGCTGTTGCTGTTTACAGAAATTATTTTGACGGCTACCGCCAGCAGCATTTGGCTTCTGTTGCCAAGCATTACGGTTTTTCACCGCTGACGCCGATTCAGGATTTGACAGATGAGCAATACAACGCGCTGATGTACGGTTCTGATGATAAAATTAAGTTCAATATGAAAATGAACAATGGCGAGTTTAATTATACTTCGACGAACAAGTGGGAAGGCGTTATGCCTCAGTGTCAGCGTCTTTACACGCAGACCGAGTCGGATTACAGACGGCAGGAATTTGAAAAATTCATGAAAGTGTCTAAGTGTCCGACTTGCGAGGGCGACCGTTTGAGCAAAAAAGCGCTGTCGGTTAAGATTGACGGTTACAATATTATTGATGTTACAAAATTGTCCGTGTCGGACGCGATTGAACTTTTTAATAATCTGCCGCTGACGGAAAAGCAGCAGGAAATCGCGTCTTTAATTTTGAAGGAAATTCAGATCCGTTTGGCGTTTTTGGAACAGGTCGGTATCGGTTATTTGACAATGTTCCGGAATTCAGGCTCTCTTTCCGGCGGCGAGGCGCAGCGCATTCGGCTGGCAACTCAGATTGGTTCTAATTTAACGGGTGTTTTGTACGTTTTGGACGAGCCGTCTATCGGTCTGCATCAGCGGGATAATCAAAAATTAATTGATACGCTTCGTCATCTTCGTGATTTGGGAAACACGCTTGTTGTTGTCGAACACGATGAGGATACGATTTTGAATGCGGATTTCGTGATTGACATGGGTCCGGGCGCGGGCGTTACAGGCGGATATGTTGTGTCGGCCGGAACGCCGGATGAAATTATTGCGGATTCGGAATCGCTGACGGGACGTTATTTATCGGGTGTTGAATTGATTCCGGTTCCTTCCGAGAGGAGAACTTCTGATCAATATATTCGATTGAAGGGGGCGAAGGCTCACAATTTGAAAAATTTGTCTTTGGATATTCCGACGGGTCTTTTGACGGCGGTCACCGGGGTTTCGGGGTCGGGAAAATCGACTTTGATTTATGATACATTGTATCCGGCGCTGATGCACGCGCTTCATCATTCTAAGATGGACGGCGGCGCTTATACTTCTCTTCAATTTGATACAAAAGTCGATAAGGTGATTGTGATTGATCAGGATCCGATCGGCAAAACGCCGCGCTCTAACCCGGCGACTTACACGAAGATTTTTGATAAGATTCGGGAGATTTTTGCGGGAACGAAAGAGGCGAAGGTTCGCGGTTACGCGCCGGGCCGCTTTTCGTTTAACGTGAAGGGCGGCCGCTGTGAGGCTTGTCAGGGTGACGGTCTGATTAAGATTGAAATGAATTTCCTGCCGGATGTTTATGTTGAGTGTGAGGAGTGCAAGGGCACGCGCTACAATAAGGAGACGCTGGAGGTCAAGTATAACGGCAAATCAATTGCTGAAGTGCTGGACATGACGGTTGCGGAAGCGCAGGAACATTTCAAGAAGATTCCTTTTATTCACGATAAGTTGGATACGCTTTCGCGCGTCGGTTTGGATTATATTAAGCTCGGCCAGAGTTCGACAACGCTTTCGGGCGGCGAAGCGCAGCGTATTAAATTGACGCGCGAGCTTTCTAAGAAGGCGACGGGAAGAACTGTTTATTTGCTTGATGAGCCGACGACGGGTCTTCACTTCCATGATGTCAAAAAATTGATTTCGGTTTTGAATGATCTTGTGGATATGGGCAATACCGTCATTGTGATTGAGCACAATTTGGATGTTATCAAGTGTGCCGATTATATTGTTGATATGGGTCCGGAAGGCGGCGACGCGGGCGGTAAAATTATCGCAAAGGGTACGCCGGAGGAAATCATTAAAAGCAAAACAAGTTATACGGCGGAATATCTCAGGCAGACGATGGTGAAAAGTAAAGCTAAAGCGGGAAGTGCTGCCGGTAATACTGCCGGCAGTTCGGATGATGCTGACAGTTTGGATGATGCCGGCAGCGCTGATGGCGCCGACAGAACTTCTGATAGTAATACCGGTAGTAATACTGCTGCTAAAAAGAAAACGAAAAAAGCGTCTGCTTCTAAAGATTAATATTTCTAACGAATAATGTTTTTAAAGACTAATGTTTTCAATGGCTGAAGTCTCTAAATACTAATGTTTCCAATGGCTGAAGTCTCTAAAGACTAACGTTTCCAATGGCTGATGTTTCTAAAGACTAACGTTTCCAATTGCTGATGTTTCTAAAGGCTGATTCTTCAAAATCAGTTTTAATTTATTTTTTGTCTTTTTTTGTTTTTTTATTTTTTTTAATTTTTTATTTCTGCCGTTGTAACTGTTTTTGTAACAACTTTTCAGCCTTCTTATTTTGTTGTGTTTTCTGTTCGAAATTCAAAAGATTTATTTATCTTTAAGCTGATATTTCCAATATACGATTTTAAACAAATTTATTTGATTCAATCGGAGAGGCGAAAATTATGAGCGTGATTGGAATTTTGAATTGTAAGATGCTTCAGGACGAAATTGTTTATTTGATTCAGAATGATCCTGATATTTCGGATATTACGATTGTTGAAAATGGTGAGCACAATGAGTTTGTTCAAAAGTTGGATGAGGTCGGCGTTTCTTATTCTTTGGCGCCGATGATTCATTCCATTCCTGATTTGACGGACCGTGACAATCAAACTGATTCCGGCGCCGGAACTTCTTTAATTGTTTGGAATTTGGAGCTTGGTCTTCATGAAAAGCCGAAGATTCTGAAGGAAGAGGTTTATCGGGATTTGGAAATTTTTGCAAAAAAAGCTGACGGCATTTATCTTTTATACGGTCTTTGCGGTAATGTTTTGGGTCACGTGGAAGATGATTTCAAGGATGTTTGTCCGATTGTTATACTTCGCGACCGTGACGGTGAAGTCGTTGATGACTGCATTGCCGCAACAATCGGCGGCCGCAAGCAGTATCTGAACCTTTTAAAAAGTTTTCACGGCGTTGGCACTTTCATTTTCACGCCGATGTATGAAGACACGATTGACGAATTTTTCAATTATGCGAAAGACCGCCGTGGTTTAACGGAAGAGCAAATTGTTGAAATGAACAAGTTCATGTTTGAAGCGTCCAATTACAAGCGCGTCGCCAGACTTGAAACCGGTCTTCATTACACCAAAAACACGGAACCGAAGCTGAAGCGTTTCGCCGACACCTACGGCTTTGAAATCTTTGACATCGGCGGCGGTCATCAGCAGATTTTCGATGACTGTTATCAGAAGCTGAAAGACAAAATTATTCAAAAAGAAACGGCAGCCGCTTGATTTATTGGGGCGGCGGTTCTTCTTTTTCTTTTTTTATTTTCAAATCCCGGGTTTCATTTTTCATTTTATTTTTCAAATCCGGTTTCGTTTTTTATTTTATTCTTGA
>JAJDHP010000035.1 GCA_030266245.1 Methanimicrococcus sp. OttesenSCG-928-J09 | reverse complement strand
CAGACTCTTGTTTAATTTAATTACTAAAATCACTAACAATGGAATTGCATTTTATTAACGATTCTATTTTTCATAAGTTAATAGGTACGAATCCGTTAATTTCCAATTCCTCGTTCCGCTTTGCTCCACTCGTAATTGAAAATTAACGGTCGTATTTGGACTTTCATTTTTATTGAAAAAAGAAACATCGTTTTTCATCAAAAATTGGAAAAATGAAACGCCGGTTTTTCGATGAAATTTGTCTTTTTTGATTTTGGAAAAGGGGCGTTTGGGTTTTGAAAATTTGAAAAAAACGGTTGTTTCATTTTTTCCAAAAATCAGGAACCCGTTTAAATAGTTTTTGAATTATCGAATTTAGAAGCCCTTTTATACAATATGGATTGTTTCATTTTAAAGTGATTTAATTTTATTGATTCAAAGTCGGGCGATGAATTTTATGGTATCAAAAACAATTCGAATTATGGGATGCGGTAATTTATGGATGGGCGACGACGGCGTCGGTATTCATACGGTTGAAAAATTGACCGCGATGAAAGATAAATTAGAAGGCGGCATTTCCCCTTCCGACTCATATTTCTCGGGCTTTTCAGCTGAATCACTGCCCTTTTTAAAAGAAGTCGATATCATGGACGCCGGCGTTTCGGGTTTGGATATGCTTTGTTTTTTGGAAGGTTTTGATAAAATCATTATCATTGACGCGCTCAAAAGCAGTCATCATCTCGGCGCAATTTTAAAAATCAAAGGCGAAGATTTGCTTGATGGCGAAGGTGTCGGTAAAATGATGTCTTCTCATGATGTTTCAGTCCCAACTGTTCTCGGTATCGCCCGCGAAGTTCAAGGACTTCCTGAAATCATCGTTTTCGGCGTTGAAATCCAAAAACATCCGAATGAAGTCGATTTAACGACAGCAATGAGTCACGAAGTCGAAGCGGCGATTGATCGCGTTATTTCTCTCGTGCTTGAAGAAATCCGATCGGATTTGCAGTAATTTAATTACAGCAACAATGACAAACAGCAATGACAGCAGCACTGTTGGAAAATGTTAACTGAAATTGTTATATAAAATAATTTTCAAATTTATTGAGTATTATGTCATCATCAGCCGTTTCCAAAATTATTTTGATTAAAGGTGTCGTTCAGGGTGTCGGTTTTCGGCCTTTCGTCTATCGAACAGCTGTTAAAAATCATATCTCCGGTTCCGTTATTAATTTGGGAAACATGGTTCAAATTTCAGCATCGGGAACTGCCGAAAACATGGATTCTTTTTTATCAGATTTAACTTCTGAAAATCCGCCGCTTTCACGCATTGATGAAATGGATATTTCTAATGTTGAGTTTGATATTGATTCTGATCATAATGATTTTTTAATTTTGGAAAGTACCGAAGGCGATTCCGGTAATTCAATCATTCCGCCTGATACGGCAATTTGTGCCGACTGTTTGGAAGAAATTCAAACAAAAGGAGAAAAGGGAGACCGCCGTTATTTGTATCCGTTTACAGTTTGCACAAACTGCGGCCCGCGTTACACGACTGTAAAAAAACTGCCGTATGACCGCAAAAATACAGTTATGGATGAATTTCCGCTTTGTGATGAATGCCTGAAGGAATATACGGATGTCAATGATCGCCGTTATCATGCTCAACCGACTTGCTGCCCGAATTGCGGACCGATTCATACTTTTGAAAAACAGGCGGCAACCGATGAGAAAAATTCGAACAGAAAAATGGATGAGAAAAGGAGCGAGAAAAGGGAAACATCGATTTTGGCTGTCGGAAATAATGCTTTAAAAGAGGCGGCAAAAGCTATTGATGAGGGTTTCATTGTCGCATTGAAAGGGGACGGCGGTTTTCATCTCGTCTGCGACGCTTTTTCGGAAAGTGCCGTCTCTCTTTTGCGGAACCGTCTGAAAAGACCGGCGCAGCCTTTCGCCGTTATGGTTCGAAACACAACCGCCGCCGGCTCTCATGTTCTTATTCGAAAAGAGGCGGGCAAAGAATTATCTTACTTAAAAAACGTGCGCCGACCGATTGTTATCTGCAACAAGTCTGACGCCTACGCTTTGGCACCGTCAGTTGTGCCGAAACTGCACAATCTCGGAATGATGCTTCCGTATTCAGCGGCTCATCACGTTTTGTTTGAATATTTGAAAACAGATATTGTTGTGATGACTTCCGCAAATCTTCCGGGACTCCCGATGGTGATTGACAACGATGACGCGTTTGAAAAACTCTCTCACATCGCTGATTATTTCTTATTCCATAATCGTTTAATCCAAAATCGAACAGATGACACGGTGATTCGCTTTGTCAATGACGAGCCTGTCTTTTTGCGCCGCTCGCGCGGTTTTGTTCCCGAAAGGATTGTTCTTCCGTTTGCACATCCCGCAGGTGTTGCCGGTGTCGGCGCTGAAATGAATAACACATTATCCTTTGCGCAGGACGGGAAAATCTATTTGTCTCAATATATCGGCAACACAAAGCATTTGCAGACGGCTGCTTATCACGCGGAGGCATTTGAAACGCTCCAAAAGTTGACAGGTATTCGTCCCGAAATTGTCGCCTGCGATTTGCATCCTGATTTTAATACAACACATTTCGCGGAGGAATACGCGGCTGAAAATAAGTCCGATCTGATACGGATTCAGCATCATCATGCGCATATTTGCTCTGTGATGGCAGACAATAATTTGACGCTTGAATCTGAAGTTTTGGGAATTGCACTTGACGGTGTCGGTTACGGTGACGACCAAACGGTTTGGGGCGGTGAAATTTTAAAATGCACTTATACAAATTATGAACGCTTCTCCTCTTTGATGCCTCAGCCGCTTGCCGGCGGTGATTTGGCAACAAAGTTTCCGGCGCGCCTTGTTTTCGGTATGCTTTACCCGTACGTTCAAAGCGGCGAGCTTTCCGAATCGGATTTGCTGAATTTGAATTTGAGTTTCCCGCGCGGAACGGATGAAGCGAAAGTTGTTTTGTCGCAGTTGAAAAATAATTTCAATACACCGCTTTCCAGCAGTTCCGGCCGCGTTTTGGATGCCGCTGCAGTGCTTCTCGGGCTTTGCGGCGAGCGTACTTATGACGGCGAACCGTCAATGATTCTGGAATCCGCGGCTTATCGCGGCATTGCGGAATTGACAGCAGGATCTGATTTGGCTGATTTATCCTTTTTAGCCGATTCTTCCGATTTTGAAGGGTTGGCGACATTGGCGGATTTGTCTTACTTTAAGCCCGTTTTGAAACAGATATCGGTCTCGGAATCTGATGATAAAAACCGATTGATTTTCGATACTTCCGCGCTTCTTTATGCTCTTTACTTAGAAGTTATCAAAGGCGAAAGCAGTTGTTTTTCAATTAATCAGTTGGCGGCTTTATATGTTCATGCTTTTGCCGAAGGCATCGGGCAGGCGATTTTGCAGCTCGTCTCCGATTCCGGAATTCGAACGGTTTGCGTTTCCGGCGGCGTTGCGAATAATGATTATATTGTTGCCGTTTTATCTCAAATTCTTCAAAAGAACGGGATTGATTTGCTGACGCACAAAAATCTGCCGCCGGGAGATGGTTGTATTTCTCACGGTCAGGTTGTGTCTGTCGTTGCCCGTCTTTTGTCAGAAACAAAAAAGACTGATACAGAATAAGCTTTAAATATAATCGTTATGATTATACGTTGCTTTTATTGTTTTCTATTTTTTCTGATTATGAAAAAATAAAAATTCTAACCACTCTCTTTCATTCTTTTTGCGAGGGTTGTCGAGTGGTCAAAGGCGCCGGACTTAAGATCCGGTTCCGAAGGGATTCGTGGGTTCAACTCCCACCCCTCGCACTAATTTCCTATTGCTTCTTGTTTTTTGTTTAATGTTTTTGATTATTTGAATATTTGGCAGGTCAAGTCAATCTTCATTTTATTTTTTTATTTTTTTATTTTTATAATTCTATATTTCATCTCTTTTGGAATTATTTAAAAACATTCATCTGTTTTCGATTTTGTTTTGTCTTGAGGTTTATGAAATGAATTCAAGACGAATCGATAAAGAGAAACAAAGAAGAAAAGAAAACGCAGGGAAAACAAGCGTTCGAAACAAAAATAGAAACTCAAGAGATAAATCAAAAGCTAAATCAAGATTTAACTTTTTTTCTGACAATCAGGGAATCTCCCCCGTTGTCGGCGTTTTGCTGCTGCTGGCAATTACAGTGGTGATGGCCGGCTACTTGGCAACCGAAGTGCTCAGCTATGAGTTCAGCGCGCCGTCTGCGCCTGTCAGCCTGAGCGCACGTGTTGAAAATGTCTCTGTCGGCAGCAGCACACACACTGTTGTTCGGCTGGAACATTCGGGCGGCGCGCCGCTTCAAATGTCGAATATTCGAATTTTATTCAATCAATCGGAAGCGGATTTGTCTTTTTACAAAAATGAAACATTCGGAATTGGAGAATCGATTCTGATCGGCGGCATTGATACAAGCAAAACGGCTGCTTTGGCATATCCGATTTCGCAAAGTACGAAAAAACCGTCGCGAAATGTTTTAAAATCAGGTGAATCGTCCGAATTGGTTGTGATTGATACTTCCAATAATCAAATTCTTTTCAAAAAGGTGATTTATGTTCGTTAAATCACTTTTTTTAATTTTAAATTGAATTAAATTAAAATGATATTTGAAAGAGCTCGTTATAAATCGGACCGTCAGGTGTTAAATCGCTTGACATTAAACAAATGCGGTCGACCTTTGTTTCAAAATCCGCGGAAATTGATTTCAAAAAATCTTCAATTTCTTTTTCCGACACAATCGGCGCTTTGAATTGAACACGGCGAGCTAATGTAATGTGCGGCACAAACGGTTTTTGATCGAAATTGAAACCGGCTTTCTTCAGCGAATCTGAAAGATTTTTATGAATTTCGGATAAAGCAGGAGAGAGTCCGCCTGCCCAAATCAGCGACTCGTTTTCATTTCTCCTTTTAAATTGGCCGATTTCATTAATTTTCATAAAAATAGGATTGTCGGGATTTGGAATTGAGTTTTTCATGGCGGCAGTAATTTCACTGATTCGGGATTGGTCGGTTTCGCCGAGAAAAAGAAGGGTCATATGCAGGTTTTGAGGTTTTGTAAAACTTCCTCTTGCATTTTCTTTCAAAATTTCCATGTATTTCAGAAATTGCTGATTCGCTTCTTCCGGAAAATGAACGGCTATGAATAATCTCATTTTATCTCACTTTTTCTTTTTCTTTTTCTTTAATTTTTCTTTACTTTTCCTTTTCGCCGCGATTAAAATAATTCATTTTATTCAAAAGAATTGACAAGATTTAAAATCATTCATTTTGTTCAAAAGTGTTGACAGGCGCTAAAATCATTTTGTTTGTTCTTTAAATACTATCAAACGTATATTATTATTGAGGCATTTGTCATTTTGGTGTTGCTGATTGCCGATTGATATTGGTGATTGCCGATTGGTATTGGTAATTGGTTTGTCATTTGCCGGTAAAAGTTTTTGGACAGGGATGAACAAGGATTATGACAGAAAAGGATGACCGCAGGGTTTTGGATGATTCGGATCTGAAGAATTTAAAGACGAATCAGAATGTTGTAACAGTTGGGTTGGAAGATTTTCAAACGCCGTTTCAGAATTCTGAATACAAATCGAAAGAAGGCGTTCGTGTCACGATTATTGGAATGATTGTAAACATTTTATTGACAATCATCAAAATTGTTATCGGAATTGTCGGCAGCAGCGCCGCTTTAATTGCCGACGGTATTCATTCTCTTTCAGATCTTTTGAGCGACTTCGTTGTCATTTTCAGCATTCGGATTTCGGCAAGACCTGAAGATGATTCACACAATTACGGTCACAAAAAAATTGAAAATTTAGCGTCTTCTATTGTCGGAATTATGCTTTTTTTCGCCGGCGCGATGATTTTGTATGACGGATGCGAAACAATTTACGGGTATATGAACGGCGTCCCAATCGCGAATCCTGCAATGATTACTTTCTACGTGGCGCTCTTATCTATTATTTCCAAAGAATTGCTTTATCAGTACACACACCGTGTTGCGAAAAAATTGGGCAGCGATATGATTGAAGTCAACGCCTGGCACCACAGAACAGATGCGCTTTCCTCTGTCGGCGTTGCGGTCGGAATCGGTCTTGCGATTCTGCTCGGTGATCAATGGGCAATTATTGACCCGATTATGGCTGTTATTTTAGCGCTTTATATCATTTACATTGCCGTAAAAATCATTTACAACA
Source organism: Methanimicrococcus sp. OttesenSCG-928-J09 (assembly GCA_030266245.1). GTDB lineage: Archaea > Halobacteriota > Methanosarcinia > Methanosarcinales > Methanosarcinaceae > Methanimicrococcus. Next base: position 6,337 of record JAJDHP010000035.1, on the reverse strand, counting down.
GCGTCAACGATTTGATGGAAGCATCGCTCAGCCCCGAAGTCAATGATGAAATCAAAAGCGTTATCATCAATTGTGAAGGCGTTTTGAACGCTCACTCATTGAAAACAAGAAAGCTCGGCAGTTCCAAGGCGATTGATGTTCATATCATGGTCGATGAAAACCTGACCGTCAAAGAAGCCGGCGCAATCCAAAAAGAGGTCGAACGCTGTTTGAAAAATCATTTCGGTGACGACACGTACGTTATTATCAAAATCGAGCCGTATTTGGATCGAAAAGCAGAGCGCGAAAAGCATATTTTGGAAGGACTTTAATCCTTCATTTTCATTTTTCTTTTTTTCATTATTTTTTTTATTTTCTTTCTTTTCTCATTCTTTTATTCTCTTTTTTTGTTTTGTTTTCATAAAAACAAGGGTGGTTTTTTCAAAATTTTAAAAATTTGTGCTGATCGCGCGCGTGGGGCAGCAGTTATAACGGAAACGGTAAGGTAGCAATGGCAAACGGAAACGGCAGGTAGCTATTGGAATTAGTTTTGCGTGGGCAGGTACATTTTATTTAAGAAAAAATAACAAATTACATGAAATTTCAGTTTATGTCAATTTCTTTGCAGGTTCATGTTTATGTCTCACTTATTTTCACTATATGTAACATACATATGACTTGATTTTCATTAATTTGAAATTATTGAATTACCTCTCCAAATTTTAATTCCGCTCACTTCGCTCACGGAATTAAAATTTGGAGTGTGGCTTCATTTATTAACAAAAATGAAACATCATTTTTTATTAAATTCAAGAAAAGGAAACGCCGTTTTTTCGATGCAATTTGTTTTTTGGGGTTTTAGAAAAGGGACGTTTTGGTTTGTGAAGTTTGAAAAAACGGATGTTTCGGTTTTTCCGAAAATGTGATAAAAAGGTACCCGATACTTTCTCTGTACTCGGCTTTTCCAATACTATTTTATATCAAAAGTTTATTGAATAATCCAAAACAGAATTCTTACATTAGGGAGCGGATTCATTTTCCCGCTTTCATTTTATCTGTTCATTATATCTGTTATTATTTTTGAAATGTGATTGATTATGGCACAAAAACCTCAAACATTAGCTGAAAAAATTATCAGCGGCCGTGCCGGCAAGGATGTTTACGCCGGCGACATTACACTTGTGGATGTGGATGTGACCGCTGTTCAGGACGGAACAGGACCGCTCGCGGTTCAGCAGCTCGAAAAGATGAACTTGGTACAGGCGGCAAACCCTGACCGAACAGTTCTTTTTATTGACCACGCCGCGCCCAGCCCGCAAAAAGACCTTTCAAACGCTCATGTTATTCTCAGAACCTTTTCTAAGAAAACAGGCGCCCACCTTTCCGAAGCCGGCGAAGGTGTCTGCCACCAGCGTTTGGTTGAAACATATGTTAACCCCGGAGATGTTTTAATCGGCGCCGACTCCCATACATGCACATCCGGCGCGCTCGGAGCCTTCTCAACCGGAATGGGTTCCACCGATGTCGCTGTCGGAATCGCACTCGGGAAGACCTGGTTCCGCGTTCCTGAAACCTTCCTCGTCAACGTGACAGGCGCGTTTCCGAAGGGCGTTTACGCAAAAGACTTGATTCTTCATTTAATCGGCATGATCGGTGCAGACGGTGCAACCTACAAAGCACTTGAATTCCGCGGCGAAACCATTGAAAAAATGACCATGTCCCAGAGATTCACATTGGCTAACATGGCTGTCGAAGCCGGTGCCAAAGCCGGTCTTTTTGAAACCGATGCAACCACCAAAGCATATTTGGAAGAACGCGGCCGCGGCGACAAATTCAAAGAAATCAAAGTCGACGAAGGCGCAACATACGAGCGTGTCATCGACATTGACGTTTCCAAATTGGAACCGACGATTTCCAAGCCGCACACCGTTGACAATACCGCAACAGTCGGCGAAATTGCCGGCACCAAAATCGACCAGGTCTTTATCGGCACCTGTACCAACGGCAGAATCGATGACCTTGAAATTGCCGCAAAGATTTTGGAAGGCAAAGTCAGACACCCTGACACGCGCTTGATTATCGTTCCTGCTTCTAAGGAAATCTATTTGGAAGCCGTTCAAAAAGGATATATTGAAACGTTTATCAAAGCAGGCGCAATCATTATGGCACCCGGCTGCGGTCCGTGTGTCGGTGTTCACGAAGGCGCGCTCGCTGACGGCGAAGCATGTCTCGCAACGCAGAACAGAAACTTCCAGGGCCGTATGGGCAACACGGAAGGTTTCATTTATCTCGGATCTCCCGCAACAGCCGCCGCAACAGCGATTGCCGGTGTCATTGCAGACCCGCGCGAGGTGATTTAAATGGCAGACGCAGAAATCATGAAAGGCAAGTCATTCAAATTCGGTGACGACATCAGTACAGACCACATCGCTCCCGGCCGTTTGTTCCACTTAAGAACAAACCTTCCCGAACTCGCAAAACACGTTTTGGAAGACGCAGACCCTGAGTTCGCTAAAAAAGTTCAAAAAGGCGATTTCGTGGTTGCCGGAAACAATTTCGGTCTCGGCTCCTCTCGTGAGCACGCCCCGACAATTATTAAAATGGCCGGTGTCAACGCTGTTTTAGCCAAATCCTTCGCCCGTATTTTCTACAGAAACGCAATCAATGTCGGTTTACCGGTTCTCATCTGCGACACCGACCAAATTGATGAAGGCGACCAGCTTGAAGTCGATCTTGCCGGCGGTCTCATTAAAGATGTCACCAAAGGCATTGAATTGACTTTTTCACCGCTTCCCGATGCGATGATCACAATTCTCAATGACGGCGGTCTCGTGGCGCATATTGAGAAAAATAAAGGCTTTAAGTTTGATTAAATCGGGAAGTTTGTTAACTTTCCTTTTTTCTCTTTTTTAATCTTTTTGGAAGGGTTATGATTTGAACAAACGATAAAATTAGTCTTTTAATTCTTTGTTTGTATATGAAAATCATTAAAATTTCGAGAACAGTAATAAAGATCGGATTTAATTCGAACCCATATTAAATCAGATTAAATTTATGGGATTGTTGCAACTGAAGTGTTAAAAATCGTTCCATTCTGGTCATTAACTATAATTTTAGATTTCATTAATTTGAAATTATTTAGTAACCGCTCCAAATTTTAATTTCGCTCACTAACGCTCGCGAAATTAAAAGTTTGGAGTGAGGCTTCACTTTTTTAAGAAAAACGAAACATCGTTTTATAAAAATCATAAAAACCCGAACGTCGCTTTTAATCTTTGAAATAAAGAGAAGAGAACGTTCGTTTTTAATCAAATTGAAGAAAACGATGTTTCGTTTTTGACCAAAAATATCAAAAATCTAAAAATGAGACAGAAATCAAAATGAAATTAACGAGTAAATAACAGAAAATAAAAACCAAGAATAAGAATAAAAATAAAAACCAAGAATAAAAACCCAAGAATAAAAATAAAAAAAGAAATGAAAAGAAAAAGATTAATTTTGAAAAATCAAAATTAACCGTTAATCATTATTCAATTAATTAAGCTGAGACTCAATCGCCCGCATATTTTCAACAAATTTTGCGAGTGATTCGTTTAAGTCCTGAACCATACTTTCAAGTTTACTCTTTCTTTCGACGAGGAAAGCGAGCGCATCGTCAACGTTTTTCTCGATGTTGGCACCGGAACCGACATTGACGATCACTTTTGAAAAGTCACGGATTTCAGCGTGAACAAAACAGCCGGAACCGACGGGAATGACAGATTCGGAGCTGCCGTTTGCAGCCGCTTCTTTCAAAGCAGTAATCGTACTGATTGAACTGTCACAGGCGGCAAGCGTGTTTCGAACCATTTCCATTTGTCCCTGAAGCGCTTCCACACTTCTCTGGTATTCCTGATATTCCGCGACCATACGGCGGGCATCCTGTTCACTGACTGCCATCCTTAAACCTCTTTAATTGATTCAACGACAATGCTGCGTCTCTTTAAACCGTGCTTGCTGCCCATCAAAGAATAGACTTTTTCAAGCGCGTTCTTTTCATTTTCGCTTTCAATGGTTTTGGTAAATTTTTCCCAGAAAAAGCCGGGCTTAAATTTACCTGTAATCATATAGTTTGCCATAATCTTCACCACTTATATTTTAATCATCAATGTATCAATCATTAATGCGCTGACGGTTGATATATTTTGTTCAATTCCACCGAATTTTCAAAACTGAAAATGAAACATTATGTTTCATATCATGATTCATAGTTTCATATCATGTTTCAAAAACCAAGCGCTGTTGAAATCCGCCCGAGTTCGTACCCGCTTGTGTCCGATCCGGCCAAATACCCTTTTGAGTTGGCTAAAATGCCTGACCCGACCATTCTGGAACCGAAATTTACACTTCCGGCTGCCGGCTCAAAGCCGAACAGATCTTCCAAAAGCGCCGCTTCATCTTCTGTTACGCCCGGACTGACCAAAAGGCCGTTATTTGTCACGCAGCCGGCCATACCGACTGTTTTGATGCCCGCGATTGTTCCTTTACGAACATCAATTTTGAGCGTGTCGCCGATGATTTTGACAATACTGTCCGGAACATCGGGGTTGACCAAACCGGCTGTGTCATTGGCAAGCAAAATGTTGCCGACAGCATTTAATTTTCCCGGCATTGCCGAGACAGGTTTGCCGATTTGTTTGGAAAGCGCTTCTGTTTTAGAATTTTCGGGAACCAAAAAGCCGTTCTCGTTGCCGCGGCAAAGAGAGCCGACCAAAATGCTGTCATTGACAAAGCACGGATAGACAGTAACGCCTAAGCGCTTCTCAATTTGAGCGATTTCTTCGGAACGGGTTCCTTTGGGAACCAAACAGACTTCTTCAGTACAGGTGGAAAAAACCCCGATAACCGAGGTGTCCATAATGTTTATTGTTTGCATAATCTTCTTCACTTAATTCATGAAAATGATTAAGAGACGGATTTCAGCCGAACCAAAAAAGGAACGGCCGATTTCCGATCATATCAAACCAACAGCAACGAATGAAATCAGGCTGCAAGTTCAGCCTGGACTTCTCCGTCTGCGTATTTTGCAGCTCTGACGCGGATAAAGGACGGGGGCTTTTCACAGCCTCTTTCCCAAACGCGCTCGTTGATTGATTTGTCGATCTTAATCATTTCGGGGTTTGCTTTCATATGTCTCTCAAGATAGGCTCTGATAATGACCATTGCCTTGTTGGCTCTTTTCCATCTGGGAGCCACTTTCACGCCGCGGAGCGGGATTGTATAAATTTGTTCTTTAACAATGTCTTCTGCCATTTTAAATCACCAATAATTTTTAAAATTACCATCCCGATTACTTCAAGCGCATGCTGGATCTTCTCCAGTGGCGTCTCTTGGGGTGAGATGTGACGTTTCTTTTTGTCTTGACGATGACCCAGATCGGAACACGTGCGTTCTGCACATGCGCCTTTGCGAGTCTCTTCTTCTGTCCTTTTAAATTTTTACTCATTTCAAACACCTGTGTATGATATGTATAAAATTGATACTGTCGAATTAATCAGCCCTGTTTTCTGATTCTTGAAATCACACGCGACTGCTTATGAGATCTCGGGAAATGCTTATGCGTTTCTTCTTCGCCGATATCGCTGTATAAATACTCGCGGAGTTCGGCTTCATAATCGCATTTCAAGATCACTGCACTTTCTTCTTCGGTAATGACAAGATTTGATTCAAGCATTTGATTGATTGTAAAACGGCCGAATCCCATCAGGGGACTGCTGTACAAAATCTTGTGTCGGTCTTCAAAACTTTGGATTTCAGATTGTTCCAAGTGAGGCACCCGATCATCTCTTCGGAGACCGTCGGCAATCAGCTCAACACCTTCCGTTTGTGCCATGATTTCAAGCACTTGACGGTGAATGTAGTTAATTGCGCCATTCGGAAAACCGTCTTTTTTAACGATTTCCGCCGCTTTTTCTAAGATTTCAATCGGCGGCTGAATGACCATATGTGAAAAACCCAATTCGTCAGCGATTTGTTTGGCAACCTCACCCGTCGGCAGAATGCCGAAATTGCAGGTGACGAGCTGAACCTCGAAATAAGGTTCCAAGATCAAAGCGGACAAAGAACTGTCTTTACCGCCGCTGAATAATACATGAGCTTTCATAATGAACACTGAAATTGTTTTCCTTAGATTTTGACTGACATTTCATTCGAATTATTTTGATTATTTCAAATTATTCGAATTATTTTGATTTATTTCGATTTACAATCTGTTTGAATCATTACATTCTTTTAATGGAGGTTTCCCTTTTAGGCGGCTGAATTTGTGCCAAGAGCTGCTTTAATTGCTCGTCGTCAATCATGTTCTGAAGACGACCGC
>JAJDHP010000034.1 GCA_030266245.1 Methanimicrococcus sp. OttesenSCG-928-J09 | reverse complement strand
AACGTTGCAAGTAATTCTGTTTTACGTTTTTATCTCAATTCAATCTTACTTTTTTGTTAAGCTGTTTTTTGTCCAATCCTTGCTTTTTCATTTAATTCTGCGAATAATGCACCTGCCCATGCAAAACTAATTGGCACGGCTACCTCCACATCTTATCGTTTGCTGCTGCTACCTGCCGTTGCCGTTTGTTGCTGCCACCGGCCGGCCGCCGCCGCACGCGAGCCGCATCAATTTTAGAAATCTGAACAAAACCGAGAGCCGTTTTTCTGAAAATAAAATTGTGAAAATTAAAAATCCATAGTGGGAATAACTAAATAATAAATTGTTCAACTCTTATCTGTTATTTTTCAAAATTTTGCTTGAATACAATTTAGTCGTGGGACTATGAAAATCTATCTTTCTCAAATGAACGATTTTAAAGACCTTTGCGGATTAAACCGACTTTGGTCCGAGCGCAGGGAGCAAGTTTTGCGGTATTTGCATCCCAAAGACAAAGCCCGATCTTTGGCGGCAGGGTTAATGATGTCTTTTGTTCTCGGAATTACAGATGATTCCCAAATCCAATATAATCCGTTCGGGAAACCATATCTTTCCGGGTCTCCCGAATATTCCGAGTCGCCCGACTCATTTGCTTCTTCCGTTCATTTTAATCTCTCACATTCCGGCGACTATATTGTTCTCGCCGTCGATGAAAATGAAGTTGGAATTGATATTGAAAAAATTCTGCCGTATTCGGATGACATCGCAAGAAAATGTTTCGTTTCGGAAGAATACCGTTGGTTAAAACAACAAAAAGACGTCGATTCATTTTACATGCTTTGGACGGCAAAAGAAAGTGTCATGAAAGCCTGCGGCAAAGGATTGCAGATGCCGCCTGAAAGTTTTAACGTGCTTCCTGTTGAGGACGGTCCGCATCTGATTGACGGCAAAATTTGGTTTTTATCTTGGCAGATTCATGACGGTCATCAAATCTGCGTCGCGTCGGAAAAAGAAATATCTGAGATAAACATCATTTCTTTATCAAAAACAGATCTTTTGAACCGCCCGGAGGAAACGGTATGAAAACATTGGAAATCGAAGCGAAGGCTGAAAATTTAGATCAAGTGACAGCTTTTATTGGGGATGCTCTTTCCGTCCACGGATTCGAGCCGGCGACCGTTTCCAAAACAAAGATTGCCGGCGAAGAAATTTTTATTAACATTTGCAATTATGCCTACACGCCCGATTCAGGTTTTGTTCAGATCCGATCAGCGCAGGCCGGAAATTCAATTCAAATAGAATTCCAAGACCACGGCCGACCGTTTAATCCGCTTTCAGCAGACTGCTCCGAAAAAAGCACAGAAAAAAACACAAAAAGTTTGGAATTAACAGAAGGCGGCTATGGCATTCTCATGATCTGCAATCTGGTATCGGAAATATCCTACCGATTCGAGGACGGCAAAAATATATTAACGATTATCATTTAAAAAGAATCATCGTTTTAAGAATTGTTTAAAAATTGTTAAAGAATCATTTTAAGAAAATCATCGTTTTAAGAAAATCATCGTTTTAAGAAAATCATCGTTTTAAGAAAATCGTTGTTTTAAAATTATGAATTTATCAATTTATATGAATTATAAAACTTAAATTAAAATGTGGGCAAAGGGAAACGTCATGGATATTCAAATTCAACATCAGGGATCCGATCTTTTAATTTCTTTAACCGGCCGTCTGGATGCCAACACCTCAGGCGACCTTCAGAATGCTGTGGACAATGAATCCGAATACGAATCAATCACGATTGATTTCTGCAGCCTGGAATACATTTCAAGCGCGGGGCTTCGGGTTCTTTTATCCATTCATAAAAATTGCCTGGCGAACAACACGCCTCTGACGATTTTAAATTGCAATGACATCGTTAAAGACGTTTTTAACATGACCGGTTTCTCGGATGTTCTCAATGTCGAGTAAAAAGCTGACGCAGTTATTTTTAAAACGGCTGATAATTATTGTTTTAATCACTCTGACAGTGATGACCGCACTGGCTTGGACAGCGCAGACACACCAGTCTGAAGAAAACACGGATATTCTTTTAAACAACGTTATCGCCCACGTTTTTTCATCCATCGATCTTATTGAAAAATTTAATAATCAGTATGAATTAAACATATCGCATGAAAACATCAGCGAATATTACGGTGAGAGTCTTCCGATTGTCAAAAAAGGCGGTCTGATTATTGTTGAAAATGGAACCATCATCGGTGACACTGTCATTTCAGATCATCTTAATGAGCCGATATCTGTTTTAAATATCACAGAAAAAGATATCTCCGGAGATTCCGGTCATTTTCATCTGCGGCTCAACGGGACAACATATCAATGTTATTATGAAACGCGCGGCGGCATAACTGTTATTTCCCTGCTTCCCAACAGCGTGGCATTCGCCCTTCGCAATACTTCCGTTGCGTATCTTTTTATCGGTTATCTTCTCCTTTTCGCAGCGGTTTACACAGGCATTTATTTGCTGCTGCGCCGCTTTGTTTTAACCGGCATTCAAAATCTTAATGCGTCTATGGATAAAATTACAAACGGCGATTTGAATGAGAAAGCAGCCGTTTATGATAATTATGAATTTTCACAACTCACAGACGGCATCAATCGGATGGTCAACGCTCTTAAGGACGCCATCGCCCGCGAAGCCGCCCGGCTGGATTCGGAATTAAAATATGCGCGTGAAATTCAAAAGGCCTCTCTTCCCAAACTCTCAGCACTTCCCGAAGACAGTCGTTTTCAGCTCTCGGCAAGCATGGTTCCCGCCCGCGAAGTCGGCGGCGATTTTTATGATTTTTTTATGATTGATGACAACACTCTTTGCGCGGAAGTGGCCGATGTTTCCGGAAAAGGCATCCCCGCCGCGCTTTATATGATGTCGGTCAAAGACAAAATCCGATCTGCCATTTTAGGAAATAAAGATCATGAACGCGCTTTCTTCACCGTCAACAATGATTTATGCGCATCGGGAAGCAATATGTTTGTCACAGCCTTTGTTTCCGTTCTTGATTTAAATTCCGGAAAAGTAACCGCAGTCAATGCCGGTCACAATCCGCCTTTAATCTATGACGGCGTGTCGTTTGAATACATTTCCTGCAAACCCAATTTCGTTTTGGCAGGCATGGAACAGTGCACATATCAGCCGTGTGATTATTCTTTAAAAGACGGCGGCTTGTTTTTTATGTACACGGACGGCGTGACGGAATGTATGAATAAAGACGGCGGATTTTTCGGCGAAACCCGCTTAAAAGAGTGTTTAAACAACGCGGAAAAAGAGCCGGAAAAAATCATCGAAGCCGTTCAAAACGCCCTGAATGAATTTTCAGACGGCGCAGACTTGTCAGACGATGTGACAATGATTTGTTTCCGCTATTTTTCAAAAAACGGCAGACTTGAATAAATGCGTCTGACGCTTTATTTCAAAACTGTCTTTTATTACCATCAATTTGTCAACATTTTTTTCAAAGTTTTTTCCAATATTTTATCAGAAAATATTTTCCCAACATTCTTTCAATCATTTTCCATATTTTTTCAAATATTTTCCAAAGTATTTTTTTCAAACATTTTCCAAAGTGTTTTTTTCAAAAGTCATAACAGTCGTATTAAACCCGATTTGCCGTGTATATTCTATTTTGCCGGCAAGTCTTTTCACGACTTCGATACCGCCGACGGCAAATCCGTTTTCTTCATCGTCGGGCTTAAAAGCCGTCGGGTCAAACATAATACCGTCATCCCTGAACCGAATTGTTAAGTCTGTCTCAGTGATCAGAATACGAACGTCAATGGATCCGGCCGAGCCGCTGCCTCCGAATTTCGTGGTGTTGGTCGCCATTTCTTCAATCGCGACACCGATTCGATTCGATATTTTATCGTCAATACCGTTTTCTTTACAGAAATCAATGATGTTTTGAGACAAACCGGTTGAGGCTTGAATGGTTGCAGGAATCGTCACATCCAAGTCAACGCCGCTTTGATTTTCCTTTATCAAAAGGATATTCAAAACTTTTTCTTTTCGAGCGATTCTCATTCCAATCAGCAGAACGCAAATAATTGTGGTTATTTCAGCGCAGGCATAGCACAGCCAAATTAATCCGGAATCAATTTGTATCAGAAGAAGCGCAAACGCGGCGACAAATATGAAATTATTGAAAAAGACCATTGCTGAAGACAATTTTTCCCGTCCTGTCGTGTTGTAAAAATTTTGAAGAATTGTATTGATTCCTAAAAACGGAAGACTGATGACGAACAGCCGCAAAGCGGGAACAAGAACGGTCATGCTCTCTTCTGTCTTAACACCGAACCAGCCGCCGACAACTTCCGGAAACGCCGCGAAAAAAACAGCGAGCGCGATACAGGCACCGACAAGCAAGACGGAAGCGTCTTTTATAATTTTTCGAATCCCGAAATTATCTTTTTCACCGTAAAGCGTTCCGACAATCGGCAGAAGCGTGTCGGATGTGCCGTTTATGAAAATATTGGCAATAATCAAAACATTCATACAAACAGCCATGGCCGACATGCCCAATGAACCCAGAGAAAGCATCACCAAACTGTTTAAAATAACCGAACGCAAAAAAAACGTCCCCTGCATCAGAGATTTCGGGAATCCCTTTTTCAGCATTTCAGTTATATTTTTCAAATCTTTTACGTTTGCCCGTACGAATTTAAAGGACCGGTTTTTTGAAAAAATATACGGAAGAATCAAAAATACTCCGAAGAAGTAACCGACCGTCGTTGAAAGGCCTGCGCCTGCAATTCCCATCCCCATAAATTGAATAAAAATCAATGAAAAGATAAGTTTGACAATATTCGCTGAAATGGTGACAGCCGCTGCCATTTTGGGACGCCCGTCCGTTCGGATAAAAAATGCCGTTCCGCTGGAAATCATCAAAAACGGAGCTGTAAAAAGCAAAGGCATCAAATAAGCAGCAGACAGAATTTGCATTTCAGCATCGCCTGCTGACAGCGCTGTTGTAATCGGAGTGAGCAGCAGCAAAGTGACTGCCAAATAAACCATCATGGCAATCGTTCCGAGAACGAGCGATAATGTAAAGTACATATTTGACTCCCGTCCCTCTCGCCGCCCTTTCGCGACAACTGCGCAAGTCAGCCCGCCAACGCCAAAGAGCATAAAAATCATATTCATGCCGTAAACAATCGGCATGGAAAGACTGACAGCAGCCAAAGCCGCATCTCCGAGAAGATTGCCGACAATAATGCTGTCAAGAACAGCCGACATAGAAACCGCCATAGATGTCAGCAGCGTCGGAATGAGATACTCTTTGAATTTTTTTTGAACCAATTGTCCGTCTCTTTTGTACATGTCTCTTTCTTCCACATCCTTCTCAGGAACATCTTTTTCGTTTACGTTTCTCTCGACCGCATTTTTCTCAGACACATCACTCTCGACCGCGTTTTTCTCAGACACATCTCTCTCAACCGTATTTTTCTCAGATCTCTCTCTCTCGACCACATCTCTTTTTTCTGCATCTCTTTCGTACATTTTCCACACCAATTATTCAATATCGAATGCCAAATCAAAGAATCCTAAACTTTCCATCATTTCGAAGAAATTTTTCAGATAAACATCGGTCGTAATCGGCCATTTAAATCCTGATCGAAGAAGAATCTGATTGGTGTATGCGTTTTTCGTTTTCAGAATCACAACACGCTTTCCATGTTCCTGATACGCGATGAGCGAATTCAAATAACGGGCCTTTTCCTGATTCATAAAAGCGTCACTATACGCTTTATCATATTCGTCTCTTTCACACGGTTCAATAGAGACGCCGACATCTTTCAATTTTTGAATAATATCACTCATAAATACGGTGTGATTATTATAGGAATGGAAGACGCGGCACTTTTCAGGCGTCTTGCATAATTTCAAAATAGATTCGGCGGTTGAGTCTATCGGTGAAAATTCAACGGTTGAATCCAGATCTTCATACGGTATTTTTCCGATGATGGAATATGCCCGAAGGCGGCCGAGGAAATTATTGGTGTTAAAGTTGGCTTGGAATTCACCGTCTTCGTTTCGCGCCATTAAGTTGCCGACACGTACGATTTTAACATCCGCGCCTTCAGATGCGGCTTCCAGTGTCCGAAGTTCAGCGGTGAACTTACTGTTCACGTATTTGTTGGACAGATCTTGCCCGAAATAAAACATTTTTTCATCCATGCGGATCGTTTCATCGGGATACCCGTCTATACTCATACCGGCAATGCTTGCCGTTGAAATTTGAACGAAAAGACATTTTTTACGCTTGCAGAACGCTAAACTCTTAACAACGCCGCCAATATTGATATCTTCAATGTCCGTTCCGGATGAAAAGTGTTTGACATTTGCGGCGCAGTTAATGTATGTATCAATCGGCAGGCGGTCTAACGTTTCGTATGTTTTTTCATTCGTAATATCGCCGTCAATAACAACGAGGCGTGAGCCGAAATGTTTGTCCAGGCCGTCAGAGAAATAATAGACCAGCATACTTTTCAAACGTTCTTCCGCACTTGTTTTTCCGCCGCGGACTATACAATATGCCGTTCCCGTTTCGGAGTGAATAAATTTCCAAAGAACATGAATTCCCAAGAAGCCGGTCGTTCCTGTAATACAAACATTTCCGATGTTTTCTGACAGACCTTCCTTAAAGGAGCGGATGTCATTTTCCTGCAGCAGCTCATGAATTTTCGTATAATCGTATTCTTTGAGCATGTCCGGTTTTTCTTCCGTTTTTCCTTCCTTTCCGATCTGTTCGGCCAGTTCTCGGGGTGTCGGATGAACAAAAACATCACCGTAACTGATTTCAAATCCTTTTTTCATGGAATCAATGGTCAGCTGCGTTACCAATAGAGACGTTCCGCCCAAATCAAAGAAATTATCTGTTGCGCCGACTTTTTCCATTTTCAAAACACTTTCAAAGACATCGCAGAACGCTTTTTCAATATCATTCGCAGGAGCTTCATAAACGTCTTTTTGCATCAGTTTCGCTTCCGGCAGCGCTTTCATATCCGCCTTGCCGTTTGCCGTCATCGGCAGCTCGTCCATTTGCAAATAAGCGGTCGGAACCATGTATTTCGGCAAAGCGTCCGATAATCTGCCGCGCAGTTCTTCGGCAGAAATTGGTCTGTCTGCCGTGTAATAAGCACAGAGATGTTCCTGCCCGCGTATTTCTTTAACGGCGGCAACCGCTCTTAAAACGCCTTCACATGAATTGAGTGTATTTTCGATTTCGCCCAATTCGATACGCAGTCCGCGCAATTTTATCTGCCCATCATTTCGTCCGAGAATAATAATTTCGCCGTTTTGCGTACGCTTGGCTAAGTCGCCTGATTTGTAATAACGAATGCCGTCACGGAAAACAAAACGGTCTTTTGTCATTTCTTCGTTTCCGAAATATCCGCGCGCAACGCCCGCTCCCCCGATCCAAAGTTCGCCGACGGCGCCGGTCGGAAGCGGATTGCCGTCTATGTCCATGATTTCTTCAACCACATTATAAAGCGGCGCGCCGATTGTTATATCCGGGGCGTCCAATATTTTTCCGTTGGAAGAAACCGTAATTTCGGTCGGGCCGTATGTATTGATAAGAACCGCTTTTGTGTTTTCTTTCAGTTTCGTATAAAGCGACGGCGGATATCCTTCACCGCCTGCCATAATAACTTTGCACGCTTTCAGCGCGTCTTTCATTTCCGGCAGTTCCATATATTGAAGCATGCGCGAAGGTGTTGCGTTAAATGCAGTCGCGCCCGTTTCTTTCATGAGGCGGGCCAACTTGTCCGGATTTTTGGATTGCTCGTCATCTGCCAAAACAAGAGTCAGGCCGTTCATGAGCGTTGTAAATGCTTCTTTTAAGAACATGTCAAAACTGACGGTGGTAACGGACGCCATCACGCAGTCATTTTCAATCAGCGCCTGCACGTGCCTGTTGTTTGGGTGCGGGGCAACATAGTTGGAAATGCCGGCATGCGTGAGCATAACGCCTTTGGGTTTTCCGGTGGAGCCTGATGTGTAAATGATGTAGCATAAATCATCTCCGTTGACAGGCAAGTTCGGATTATCCGTATTCGGATTTTTCATCAATTCGCGGAGATCAATGCTGTTTCGAATCTCGGCCGTTCCGTCCGTTAAAATATATTCGGCTCCGCTGTCTTCTAAAATATGTTCAATGCGGTCTTTGGGATAATCCGGGTCAATCGGAATATAAGCCGCGCCGGATTTCAGAATGCCGAGCATAGAAACAAGAATCAGACCTGTTCTCGGCAGCATAAATGCGATTCTGTCTTCTTTTTGAATGCCCTTTTCAATCAGAGAATGGGCGAGTTGGTTCGCCTGTTTGTTTAATTCATCATAAGTTCGGTTGCCGTCCGCAGCTTTTAATATGATTTTATCAGGATTCTTTGCGGCTTCCGATTCAAAAAGGGAATGCAGATTGCGGGCTTTGACCGGCTCAATCGGATAATTGAATTTTTCCGCTTCCGCACGCTGGCGTTCTGTCAGGATTCCGATTTCAGAGAGGGGTTTTTCGAGGTTTTGAATTAAAGAGAGAGCCGCTTCGGCGATACAGTCTGCGAAAGCCTGCATGGAGGATTCGTAAAATAAAACGTCATCGTATTGGATTTGAACGATGTAATCATCGCCCTTTTCCTGAATATTGATGGAAATCGGGAATTTAACTTTGTCAACACTCAATTCTTCCGGATGCAGCAGGCTGCCGTTTAAAGAATGTTCGGAAATCACACCGCCTTGATACGCGAATAATATTTCAGCGTTGTAGCCGTATTCTGAAACAATTCGCATGAAAGGATATTGGGCATGATTATAGGTTTGTGTCATGTCTTCTCTTACTTTTTTCAGATAATCCGATGATGTCATATCCGATGGTATTTCCAAGAGAACAGGAACAGTTTTGACCAGCATGCCGATATTGTTCTGGAAACGCACGTCATCGCGTCCGTTCATAATAGATGCGAATCGAACGTTTCGAATGGAAGAGAGGCGGCCGATGACCAATCCGGAAGCGGCTTCAAATAAATCGGATGGTGTAATTCCGAGTTTTTTGGAAGCGGTCTGAAGCGGTTTTTTCAATATCGGGGCAGTTACTTTTCGCGGCTTTCCTGCTTTTTCGGATTCTTTGTCGCGCGGGAAATGCGTTGCGCCTTCATTGTCTTTAAGTTTTTCACGGAAATACGCTTCAGCTTCTCTGTAACTGCTGCCTGACTCGTTTTCCTTTTCAGAAAGCGCGGCGTCAAAACTGGTGTATTTCTCTTTTAAGATTTCCTGTCCTTCATAGGCGGCAGCCAAGTCTTTTAAAAAGATGTCCAACGAGCCGCCGTCAAAAATCATGTGGTGGAAGTCGCATAATAAATTGACGGAGTCCGGGGTTTCATATATTTCAATTCTGTAAAGCGGGCCTTCAAAAAAGTTAAACGGGCGGACAAAGCTCTTTTTGATGTTTTCGTATTCCTCGGAGGTGCATTTCGCCGTCTTTACGAAAGCGGGATCCTCATCCAAACGCAGCTGCATCGGTTCGTTATTTTCAAGCGTGAAATGCGTTTTCATGTAAGCGTGAGCATCAATGACTGATTCGATTGCTTTTTTCAGTTTTTGGCAATCGATTGAGTGATTGATTGAGTGGTCGTTTGAGTGGTCGAGTGAAAAGGCAAACGGAATGTTATATTCCAGCGTGCCCGGATTTTTGATGCAGGCAAAATACAAACCGAGCTGATTATTCGTCAGCGGGTATTTCTCCCTCTTTTCGTATTGTTTTTCAGTATAAATCTCACTTTTTTCCAGCAAGGACTCAATTCTTTCAATAGTCTTTTCCCGCATTATGTCAACGGCACTGATTTTACGTCCGGTTTTTTCGGTCATCAGCGCCGCGGCTTTAATGGCCGATAAAGAATTGAGACCGGCATACATCAAATCGGTATTGATGCCGATTTCTGTTTCTTTTAACAGACCTTTAACGATTTCCGCAAGCTGCTTTTGAAGTTCGTTTTTTGGCGGAATTATTTCTTCCTGAATGATTTGAATCTGCGGAAGTGCTTTTCGGTTCACTTTGCCGTTTTGATTCAGCGGAATCTTATCAAGCTGCATTGTTGCCGAGGGCACCATGTATGGCGGGAGCACTGTTTCAATAAACGAATTCAATGACGGGACATCAACGGGTACTCCTGCTGTAATGTAAGCAACGACTCTTTTCCCGCCGCTGCTTTCATCTTGGGCAATTACGGCGGCATCTGTAATCTCAGGATATGTGCGGATACATCTTTCGATTTCCGCAAGCTCTATACGGAATCCTCTGATTTTGACTTGGAAATCGCGGCGGCCGACAAAATCGATGTTGCCGTCGGGAAGATATCGGACAATATCGCCGCTTTTGTATATTATTTTGTTATCTTCGTGGTCCGCATACGGATTCGAAATGAATTTCTCTGCAGTTAATTCGGGATTATTCAGGTAGCCTTTTGCCACTTGCCGTCCGGCAATGCATAATTCTCCGGCGGTACCGATCGGCGCCAATCGATTATTTTTATCCAATACATAAATGCATGTGTTGTCAACAGGTTTGCCGATTGGTATTCTGTCATACATTCGGTCGACTTGGAAAGCGGTGCTGATGATGGTGCATTCTGTCGGGCCGTATAAATTGTTTAATTTGAAATTCTGCGGCGGCTCAAGCGGCACCAATGTTTCGCCGCCGACACCGAGCGCGCGCAAAGACGGCACATCTGCTGTTTCCGCAAACTGTCTGCCCAATTGCGTGGTCATAAACGCGATATTGATATTGTTTTCTTTGAAATATTTCTCAAGTCTGTCTAAATCCAGCCGCATGTCTTCCGGAATGATATGCAAGCAAGCGCCGTTAACAAGTGTCGGAAACATATCCATCATGCAGGCATCAAATCCGAAACTCGCATAAGCGGGGATATTGTCTTTTTCAGTGATTTGGTTGGTGCGGCTGTACCAATGGATAAAATTCGATAAGTTGCGGTGCTGAATCATCACGCCTTTCGGATTTCCGGTAGTTCCCGATGTGTAAAGTAAAATGAGATTGTCATCGGGGGCCGGAAAAGCGAGACGGTCTGCAACAGAATCTGAATCAATGGGAGCAGAATCTGAACTGGAAGACGAATCGGCGGCAGCAAATTTCGGATCCGCAGCAGGAAGCTCTGAAATCAAGGCGGTATCGATAAATTCGCCGGGAATGTCTGTAAACTTCTCATATAAATCGCGATCGGCTATGATGATTTTAATGCCTGCGTCTTTGCTCATAAATTGGAGCCGGTCATTGGGATAGCCGGGATCCATCGGTAAGTAGCCGGCGCCTGCTTTCAATACGGCCAAAGCGCAAAGCGGCATCATTTCTGTTCGGTGAACCATGATGCCGACATAATCCCCTTTTTGAATTCCTTTCCGGTTTAAGTCAGAAGCTAAGCGGGTTGTTATATCGTCTAATTCTTTGTAGGTGAGTATTTTTTCACCGGCTTTGACGGCGCGGTTATCGGGTGTTTTTTGAGCTTGGGAACAGAATAAGTCGACAACGGTTTTCCCGACATTTGCATCTGTTTGGAAGCCTTTGAAATCTTCTAATATTTGACGGCGCTGGCTTTCCGGCATTTCGGCAATATCAATGATTGTTTCGTTGCCTGAAGCATCTTCAAGGCGTTTTAACACGCACAGATATTGCTCCATAAAATTTGTCATGATTTCTTCTAAATAAAGCTGCGGGGAATAGGAAAGTGTCAGGCTTACTTTTTCGCGGTCATAGATTGCTTCTAATAAGATATCAATGGCAAGTTCTTGGTTTATGATTTCTTTTTGCGTCCATTTCAGATTTCCTTCGGATGGCAGCGGGACTTCCGGCAGATAATTGAAAATGACGTCAAAAACGGGAGATCTGGACGCGGTTCGATCGGGCGCAAGCAGCGGGACAAGTTTTTCAAAGGGATAACTTTGATGTTTTTTGACATCTTTGATGGTTTGCGCTGTCTGAAGGATATACTCTTTTACCGGCATGCCGCTTTCGGGTTTGAGGCGAAGGGGAAGCATATTTACAAACATGCCGATGATTTTTTCTTCTTCCGGCGTGTTTCTGCCGCTCATTGCGGTTCCGATGATGACGTCTTCTGAAGCGCAGTATTTGGCAAGCGTCATTCCAAGCGCTGCCATCATAATGCCATATCTTGAAACGCCGAAACGTTGGGAGGGTTTTTGAATCATTTCTCCCGGGATTTCTTCTTTAATTTCGATTTCAACAAAGGGTAAAACTTCGGGACGAAGCGGGAGAGTCGGCATTTCGTTTTCGGGTAATCCGTCTGAAAATATTTTTTTGAAATATTCTTCATCTTCGGGATTTTCCGGATTTTTGTTTTGGAACAAGGCGTAATCCTGAAAATCAAATTCAACAGGCTGAAGTTCATTTCCGTCATATAATTGAATCAATTCAGTCATCATGACATTGATAGCGGTGCCGTCTAAAATGCTGTGATGTACGTTGAAATGAAGAATATGTTCATCGGGGGCGGTTTGAAACAGGAGGCATTTAAAAAGAGGACCGTTTTCAAGGTCGAAGGGGATGTTTTCTTGTACAACTCTTTCTTTTATTTTGTCGGCGGGACAGTTTTCGGTTTGGATTTCAACAACCATCTCTTTATTTATCCGCCTGGAATATTCGCCGTCTCGGATGGGATAATAGGATTTTAAAACAATATGCCGATTGAGCACTTCATTCAGAGCAATTTGAAGACGGGCAGCATCTAACGGTCCCGACAATGCATATGCCCTATTTAAATTATAAGCGACAGATGTCGGATTCATTCCCTGCTCGGCAGTCATTTGCCGTTCTGCGAATGTTAAGGGCCATTCTTCTTGTAAATCGTTTGTAGGTTTCTTTGTGCTCATTATATCTCCCTCAAATTATCTTTCGTATACCCTTCGTATATCCCTCGTATATCTTTCGTATATTCTTCATAGATTTCTCGTAATTCTTCGGCGGATTCAAAGATTTTTAATTTTTTAAAATTTTTATTATTAATAGACTTGGTTTTGTATCTATTATTTATTTTTATTTAAGACCTTTATTACTTTTACTTTTGATTTATTTATTTGAAAAAAACGAAACATCATTTTTCTTCAAATTCGATAAAGCCCGAACGC
>JAJDHP010000033.1 GCA_030266245.1 Methanimicrococcus sp. OttesenSCG-928-J09 | reverse complement strand
TGCTGATAAGAGATCAAAGAGCAACGGAGATTATGATCTTTATCCTTATTATGTAAATGATTCGGATGGTGGCTCTATCAGAGTAGACAGTCTTTATGCTTTTGCTAATTACACTCAAGGAATTCGTCCTCTCGTCAAACTCATGCCGGAAAATGTAATTTTCACTCATGAAATTGTTTCGGAAACTCCTGAAATTTATCAAATAAAAGCTGATAAAACATCTCCTACTCAAAGTTCTTGGGATTATGCAGTATCTGAAAATGGCGGTAAAAATTATAAATTGACAATTCTGAATGATTCTTTAGAATTAAATGAATTGTATAATGGTTCGACCCTTTTAGAGAATGGTACAGTACTTCCTCTTGTTCCCGGCGGTACAATTACTTTAAACGGTAAAGATTTTAATGGAACTTTCCTCGCTTATAAAATCGTTTACGACGATGATACCACTCGTTCTATTGTTGCTTACGGACACAATAATGCCAGTGATGATAAAACTGTTCTTGAGATTGAAATGGTCAACAGTACAACAGATGGTAATAATTTTGTTGACGGTGGCGATTATACATTGTATGTTTGGACTCAGGAAAATGTTGATTTTGGTAATGGAGCTCGAAGTTTCGAAGGAAGTGATACTTGGTATTTCCCGTTGGGCGGTGGTGATGAACCCGATGAAATAGATGAAACAATTGATAAAATAACCGTTGAAAAAGTTTGGCAAGATTCCGATGATGCCGATGGTAAACGCCCAGATAGCGTTAATGTTACTTTGTATGCAGGCACTGAAGAAGTTCCAGATTCAACAATTGAATTAAACGAATCTAATAATTGGGAAGGCAGCTGGGAAGATCATCTCAAAAACAAAGGAGGTATTCCTATTGTTTATACTGTAAAAGAAACAAAGGCTGATATCCCGATTGGCTATACTTCTGTGGTTACCTCCCTTGAAACTTACAGTTTTACAGTTACAAACAGCTACACCGCCGAAAAAACCGGCGAAATTACCGTTAAGAAAGTCTGGAACGATGACGACGCTCCTCCGGGTACTCGACCGGCAAGCATTAATGTCACTTTGACGGCAAACGGTGCTGATGTTTCCGATTCTGAAATTGAATTAAAAAAATCAGATGGCTGGGAAGGCAGCTGGCCCGAACAGCTTAAGAACAGCAATGGTATACCGATTGTTTACAGTATCAGAGAGTCTGATATTCCAAGCGATTACGTTTCGGCCGTAACTTCTGATGACGCTTACAATTTCACCGTTACCAACACATATGTTGATCCGAATGTCAAAACAACGATCACTGTCATTAAAGAATGGAATGATGACGATAATTCCGATGATACAAGACCGGCAGAAATTGAAGTTGCGCTGATTGCAAACGGTGTCGGCGATGAAATCAAAAAGCTGAATCAAACAAATGGCTGGTCACATACTTGGGTTAAGAATGAATTTGATGCTTCAAATGATCTGATTATTTATGAGGTTGAAGAAAAAACAGATCTCACCAATCTTTACACGAGTTCCGTCACTCAATTGGATGGCGTTTTCACAATTACAAACAGTCTGAAAGAAATTCCGACTAAAAATGTGACCGTTATCAAAGAATGGGATGATGATGACAATCGGGATGGAAAAAGACCAATATCTCTTAAAGTTCAGTTGGTGGATGCCAATGATAATGACAAAATTATTGCTGAAGAATTTTTGACTGCTGCTAATTCTTGGACCTATACATGGACAGATTTACCCACAAAAATCGGAGATCATACGTTTAGTTACAGTGTTGAAGAAGAAGATGTTTCTTCGTATACAAAAACAGGAAAGAATCAGGAAACCATAGATTCAACAGATATCTTTAATTTCACAAACAGTTACACGCCCGAAAAAATCTCTCTCACTGTCGTTAAAGAATGGGATGACAAAAATAATGAAAAAGGCAAGCGTCCTGATTCATTGACTGTCAAATTGATGAACGGCGATACTCTTGTTGAAACACTTGTTTTAGACGGTGCCACAACTCCTGAATGGACAGCAACAACATCTGTTCCTGTTTATAAGTATGAAAATGGAGCTGAAATCAATTACAAAGTCGTTGAAGATGTTCCCGCCGATTACAAACAAACAAGAAATGAAAGAGCCGGCGACACCATTACGATAACAAACAAATATGTACCCGAAAATAAAGGCGGCGGCAGCGATGGCGGCGGAATCATCGTCGATCCCGAGGATCCCGACCAGCCGGATAAGCCTGACAGCAACACAGACAGCAACCAATCCGATGGAAATGACGACAGTGGCAGTGCAGGCGGCTATGAAGATGCGCTGCCGCAATTTATCATCATCGTTTTGCTGTTTATGATAGCCGTTGCAACATTTGTTTATCGTAAATGCGAAGAAGAAGAAGATATTTTGGACGAAACATTTACAGGATGGTATCGTCCGTACTAATGAATCTAAAAATTAAATCAATGGTGCCGGAAATCGGCATCTTTTTAATTTTTTATTTTTATTGTTTCTATTCCTTTGTTTGATTTTGTACAAAATTTTGAATTGATTTGGCTTATTTTCTTCATTTTTACTTTTTTACTTTTTCGTTTTTAATTTTCATTTTTTACTTTTTCGTTTTTGTATTATTTCTATTCATTTTTTGGTACTATTTTTTTTGGTTTTTAATTTTTATTTTCATCTGTTAATTCTTAAATTCCGGTTTTTTGTTTTTGCTCTCTCGGTCACAATTCCTTCTACACATGTCGATTTTTTGATTCAAAAAGTCTTAATTTTTTAAACTTTGAATCATTTTTCTTTTTTTGTTTTGAGTCACGGCAAAAAAGTTTAAAATTAAATTTTGAATTTTTTGATAAATTATCAAAATACATTTTTCTGTTATCGAAATTAAATTTTTGATTATTTTTTCTAAAAAATTCAGGACAGCAAAAATTTGGAACACATTTTGAAATCGGATTTTTAATGCATTTTTGGAAAACAATTTTATTTAATTTCACCTCTATTTAATCATATATATTTTATATAATTCTTTAGAAATCGGTTTGTAATTTATGAACTAAATTTATTTTTCAATAGTGTTCTAATTTTATGTCACGATTGTTTATTACAACGCCTTTGTATTTTTGCACAAACCTTAATTACTATATCGCTAATTCACATTTGCTTAGCAGAGCAAAATTCACTGTGGTTGTATTGATGTTACAACATGGTTGTGTGTATTTTGTCTAAAGCAGGATGAAAAAAATGTTAGACTTTAAAAAAGAAGATATTTCAGATGTCCTCGTCAGATACAATGTGGCTATGGAAAAAACCATGACCCCTGATGAGGCAGCCGAACAGCTTTATCCGAAAGATGAGCTCCTCAAAGCAGTGGCAGTCGCTATTTATGAAGGCGAAGAAGATGATGTCATTGAAGCATTGGATGCTCTTTTAGAAGCAGGCAAAGACCCGCTTAAACTCATTGACGAGGCTCTCCTTCCGGGTATGGGTGTGGTTTCTGCCCTTTACGATCAGGGTATCATTTTCCTCCCCAACGTGATGATGTCTGCTGACGCTATGCTCGAAGGTATCGACTACTGTAAAACCAAAACAGCAGAAATTCCGGAAGCAAAAGGAACAGTTGTCTGCCACGTTGCAGAAGGTGACGTTCACGATATCGGTAAAAACATTGTTGCAGCTCTTCTCAGAGCAGACGGCTTTGATGTTGTCGACCTCGGCCGTGATGTTCCGACAGATGAAGTTATTGAAGCAGTCGCTGAACACAAACCCGTTATGATTACCGGTACAGCATTAATGACCACCACCATGTACGCCTTTAAAGAAGTCAACGACAAGCTCGTTGAAAAGGGTTACACCATTCCGTTCGCTTGCGGCGGCGGTGCTGTGAACCAAGAATTCGTTGAAAGCTTCAGCCTTGGTGTTTACGGCGAAGAAGCAGCAGAAGCACCCAAGTTTGCCAACCACATCTTAAAGAACGGCGCAGACATCGGTAAATTAAGAGACGAATTCCACATCCACTAAGGAGGCAGCAAAATGGCAATTAACAGATACACAAAGATGGCGTACGCCAACGCAGATGAAATGATTTTCGGAAAATGTAAGTTCCCTGTCAAAGCAGGCCTCGGCCTTGAAATCGGCGCAGGCTACACAATTCCTGAATTAAACTACGCTCCGAGACCGCAAGCCAGTGTTTCTAAAGAAGCACTCGTCAAGGAATATGAAAGAATTACCAAAGACTCGATGGCAAGACTCGTTCAAATCGGTGCGCCCGCAGTCGTCTTAGAAACAGAACACGTTCAGCAGCTTACTGTAAAGCCCGATGTCGGCGCAGAAGTCGCACATGTTCAGAAATCCATCATGGAAGAATACCACGAAGAATACGGCATTAAATGTGCTCTCAGACACACAATTGCCGACTTAAGAGAAGACCGCGAATATTTAGCGCTCCGCTCCAAAGCACCTGAGATTTTGGAATCTTTTGACCAGTGTGCTGCACAAGGCGCTGACCTTCTGTCCATTGAATCCATGGGCGGCAAGGAAGTTTTCGACTACTCAATTGTTCGTGACGACACAGCCGGTATGCTTTTCTCCATCGGCGTTCTCGGTACAAACGACATGGACTTCCTCTGGCAGCAGATTGCGGATGTCGCAAAGAAGAACAACGTTGTTCCTGCCGGTGACACAGACTGTTCCCAAGCCAACACTGCTATGTTTATTGCAGGCGGTCTTTTGGACAAGAACTTGGCTCACACCACAGCTATCGTTGCCCGCTGTATTTCTGCCGGCAGATCTCTTGCAGCCTATGAAGCAGGCGCAATCGGCCCCGGAAAAGACTGCGGTTACGAAAACATCATTATCAAAGCCATCGCCGGTGTCCCGATTACACAGGAAGGTAAATCCTCTACCTGCGCACACTCTGACGTGATGGGTAACCTTGCAATGCAGTGCTGTGACATGTGGTCCAACGAATCTGTTGAATACCACGGTGAATTCGGCGGTACAACTGTTCAGGTTTGGGTTGAAACCCTCGCCTACGACTGTGCTTTAATGAACACAGCGCTCAGAACAGGCAACGAAAAAGTCCTCAGAGACTTGCTCATGCTTTCCGACAAATACAGAGACCCGCAGCCCTACGTTCTTGCTTACGACAACGCATACCGTGTCGGTGAAGCAATTGCAGCAAACGGCAACGACCCGTACCTCCGTGCAAAAGCAGCCGCAGAAACCTGCTGCACTATTGTTCAGGAAGGTATTGACAGCGGTAAACTTGTTTTGACAAAATTCGAAACCAATGCTTTGAACAAAATCAAAGCAGACCTTGCAGCCCTCCCCACCGAGAGCGCAAAGTTCATCGAAGACTGCATGGCAAAATACACCAAAGAAGTCGCCGTTTTCAAGCCGGAAAACTACAGCTTGTAATTTTAATCTCCCTAAAACAAGAATTTCTTGTTGAACTTAACCTCCCGGCGAACAGAATCTGTTCGCCACTTTCTTTTTTTTAGATTTAATTTTTAGTTATTTTTGTTTTCAGATCTAATTTTTAGTTAGTCTCTTGTTGTTTTTAACTTTTTATTTCCTTCAGTTTGATTCTTTTTAGTTTTTATTTCCTTCAGTTTGATTCTTTTTAGTTTTTATTTTCAGTTTATTTCAGTTTTTTCTTGTTTTTTTAGATTTTATTTATCTTTCAATTCTGCTTCCTATTCGTTTTTCGAAATCGGATAGTATTTATATACCTTTGATTTTTGTTTGTCCTGTTTATTTTGTTTTTTTCTTTTGATCTTTAGATCTTTTTTTCTTTTTAAAACAAATTCCTGAACATTAACCATTATTACCTTTGGTGACAATTATGAGCGAGACAAAATCAAGTACGGGTGGAAATATCCTTGGGACGGCAGATGTGAAAAAATTATTGTTCAAATTTGCGGTTCCCAGTGTTATTGCGATGCTCGTCGGCGCTCTCTATAATATTGTCGATCAGATTTTTATCGGTCAAAGTGTCGGAATGCTCGGAAACGCGGCGACAAACGTTGCTTTCCCGCTCGTGACAATCGCAACAGCGCTCGGACTTTTGTTCGGTGTCGGCGGTGCTTCTAATTTCAATCTTTATCTCGGCGCCGGCAATAGAGAACGCGCTAAAAAAGTTGTCGGGAACTCCCTTTTCCTGCTGACAGCATCCGGTTTGATTATGCTTGTCATCATTCACATGTTTTTAGAACCGCTGACGGGTTTGTTCGGAGCGACGGAAGCCGTTTTTCCGTTGGCTCTTGAATACATTTCAATTACATCTTTCGGTATCTTATTCCTGATCTTTTCAACCGGTGCCAGCAACATGATTCGTGCCGACGGAAGCCCGAAATATTCCATGTACAGTTTGTTAATCGGTGCCGTTCTCAATATTATTTTAGATGCCGTTTTCATTTTCGGATTCAACATGGGAATTGCAGGCGCAGCATGGGCAACCGTTATCAGTCAAATTGTTTCATGTTTGATATGTGTTTTTTATTTCCGAAAAATGAAATCCATTTCTCTTGAAAAACACGATTTCTTTTTGAAATGGATGATTGTCAAGCCAATTATTTATCTCGGCGCTTCCAGTTTCTTAAACCAGCTTGCAATGATGGTCGTTCAAATCGTTCTCAACAACACCGCCACTTATTACGGTGCAATGTCCGTTTACGGCAGTGAAATTCCGCTTGCAGTCGCCGGTGTGATCTCAAAAGTCAGCATGATTTTCATTTCCATCATCATCGGAATCGCTCAAGGCGGTCAGCCGATTGCAGGATACAATTACGGCGCAAAAAATTACGGCCGCGTCAAAGAGGTTTTCAAATTAGTCGTTGCGATTTCGCTTCTCATTTCCTTTGTTTCATTTCTCTGCTTTCAGCTGTTCCCGCTTCAGATTATCAAAATATTCGGTGACGGTACGGAGCTTTATTTCGACTTCGCCATCCGTTTCTGCCGTATCTTCCTCTTGATGATGATCGTTGTCGGCATCCAGCCTGCTTCTTCCATTCTCTTTACAGCCATCGGAAAGTCTCACAAAGGTATTTTCCTCGCGATGATCCGCCAAGTGATTCTGTTGATTCCGCTTCTGCTGATTCTTCCGATTTATTTCGGTATTGACGGCATATTGTATGCAGGTCCGATTGCCGACGGTGTAGCTTCTGTTGTCGCTTTTGTCTTTATTTACAGAGAATTGAAGAAACTGACGGTTTTGGAAAAAGAAGAGAATTTGAAAAGAGAGAAAGCGGCGGATGCTGCTGTTTAATTTCTTTTTATTTTATATTTTTATTGATAAAACAGTTTATTTATCTAATTTATGATTCGGATCCATATATACAATATAAAATACGCCGCCGTCATAATATCCGTGAACTCTGTACTTATCGGCAGCTCTCACATGATAAAATTCATGGTACCCTCTGTCTATATGACCTGAATCTTTGGGAATTTTGAGCCGAATTTTGCCTTTTGTTGTCGGTTTGTTCTGCTATCCTGTTTTAAAATCGGTGATCGAACAGCCGCTTGACTTTTTTAAAAACGCATTTAAGACCGATTTTTGTTCAGAAGACTGAACACAAATACAATCTCCATGCTTTCTGATTTTATCGCAGAAACAAATACAAATCGGTGTGACTTTTGAAGCAGTTTCATTTAAAACGGCAGGCGGTATTCGCTTGTATTGAGACATGTTAAACACAAATAGGTATAAACCAAGTTAAACAAGCTGAGCAGATTCAAAAAGAGCACCGTAGAATCGCTTCATATCATCTGTAGAAATTACGTTTTCTGATTTCTCTTTTGGTCTCAGCATACCTCTCGCGTTTATCCACGGCTCTTCATTATGCGTTATTCTTTCCAAACGGTCTGCAGAAGAATCTCCATATGATTCCCAAACGAAATCAAGTACTTCTTCAGAGTATTCATCAAATTCGAGCACTTCTGCTGCATGAATCTTAGAAATCGGGAGCCACTTTTTGTTTTTATATTTGTCAAAAAGTATCCTATTGACAGGACCGTGGACCCACGCCTGAAATTCATCATTTTGACATATCGGAGCATCTAAAAGAGTATAATGCCAGGCAACAGCATAATAACAAAGTTTCTGCAACTTTTTATGCTGGATGGAATCCTTAGTCAAAAACCAATTTGCAACGTCTGTGATGTTACACTGCGGCAGATCTGTCATTTTTTCACTCCTGTCAAAATTCGAAGAAATATACGGTAAAATTAATGCCTGCAATTCGATTACAATACAATGGGCATTTAAATAACATTTAAGTGCAAACTTATTCCGAATTTAGCATTTCCTTTGAAATGGGAGCAGGTCTATATCTATATTTTTAAATTATTTTTGAATGATATAATGCATATTTATTTTAATCATTTTTATTTTTACTTTTTTTCTTTATCGCTTTGTTTTTATCCCGCTTCTTCCTTTTTTCCAAACACTTTATACCGCGGTCGAATCCAAAGCAAAACTCTTGCGATTATTGTCAGAATCGGCAGCTCAATCAGCGGTCCGATAACTAAAACCAAAGAAATCATCGGGTGATCCGGAAATACCGACACCGCAATCGCCAGTGATAATGGCGAATTCCTGGCAAGCGTTGTTAAATTCAGCGCCGTCGTATCTTCATAACTCATTTTTAAAGTTCTGCCGAGAAGCTGAACGCCGATAAAATTGACGGCGAAGAACAAAATGACCGGAATCAGCATGATCAAAAGAAGTTCCGGATTCTGAAGCAGCAAACGCCCTTGGGATGCGAACATAGCGACAATTGCCAAATTCAAAAAAATGAATTGTATGTTGTCGTTGTGAACCAAAATCTTTTCTTCCAAACTTTTTTCGCCGTATTTTTTGAGATAAATATATCTGAAAATATTAGCCAGAGCAAACGGAATCAGCAGCACGGTTAAAATGCTTTTGAGAAGCGTCAGCACTTCAATATCAACAACGCTGCCGGCAAAAATGAGCAGGTAAACAGGGAGCAGAACGATTTGCAGGATCAGATTTAACGGCAGCTGAGCGGCGCCCAGACTGACATTTCCTTTGGCCATGTCTGTAAAAAGAAGGTACCAATCCGTACAGGGCGTCACCATCAGCATCAGAAATCCGATTTGCAGATCCGGTTCACCTGTGAGGAAAAGAGAAGCTAAAAACCAAGCGAAAAGCGGCGTCCATATGAAATTAATGAGAACCGTCAGCGATGCGAAGCGAACATTTTTGAACGAATTTTTAAGCCCGGTTAAATCGACTTGAAGAAAAACGCCGAAGAGCATGATCATTAAAAACGGTTCAATCAAAAAAGCGGAATTTGAGCTGATAAAATCAATTTGACCGATCAGAATACCGACGGCAACAGATACCAAAATTATAACAGAACGGAGGTTGTTGTTCATTTTATACACGCCTGTACTACTTGTTTTAGGGCTGCCTATCTGTTTTGTAATTTTTGTTTATTTTGTAATCTTTGTCTGTTTTGTAATATTATTAATTATTGTAGTTTTTCAATATAGCCATTTTCCTTTATATTCCCAAAAATATACGAAAAAATCTTTATAACCGCATTATCATTTTCTATATTGGCTGTTAATTTACAATTACTGTCCGTAACAATTAATAACCAAAAAGTTATAGGGTATTTGACAATTATTTGAAGGATTGAAAATCATGACGTTAAAAGAAAACTTACTGAAAGCATTAAATGGCGAAGCTGTTGAGAAAACGCCCTGTGTTTCCGTAACACAAACAGGTACTGTGGAATTAATGGACGCTGTTAACGCGCCGTGGCCTGAATCCCAATCTGATGCTAAAATGATGGCTGACCTCGCTATCGCAGCACACGAAATTGCAGGTCTTGAAGCTGTTCGTGTTCCGTACTGTTTAACTGTTCTCGCAGAAGCAATGGGCTGTGAAATCAACATGGGTACCAAAAACAGACAACCCTCTGTTATTGCTCACCCCTACGAAAAACCTGAAATGCTTGACGCAGCAACAAAACCCGACTTAAAAACAGCCGGCAGAATCCCCGCCGTTATTGAAGCTATTAAACTCGTTCGTGAACGTGTCGGTCCCGATGTTCCGATTATCGGCGGCATGGAAGGTCCGATCACACTCGCATCTGACCTTGTCAGCGTCAAATCATTCATGAAATGGTCCATCAAAAACCCCGATGCACTCGCCAAAGCAAACGCCTTTGCCAACGAAGCTGCTATCGAATACGCAAACCTGATGGTCGAAGCAGGCGCTGATGTCATCTGTATCGCTGACCCTGTTTCTTCACCCGATTTAATGAGCCCGCAGGACTTCCATGACAAACTCATGGGCACAATCACAGAATTCGCCGACAAAGTCAACGCACCTGTTGTTCTCCACGTTTGCGGTAATGTGACTGCAATCCTCAACGACATGGCAGACTGTCACTGCAAAGGTCTCAGTGTCGAAGAAAAAGTCGAAGACATCAAAGGCGCTGTCGAAGCAACAAAAGGCCGCGCTGTCATGGTCGGCAACGTTTCAAGCCCCTTCGTTCTTTTGAGCGGCGATGAAGCAAAAGTCACAGACGCTGTCAACCACGCACTTGACGCAGGCGTTGCAATCCTTGCACCCGGCTGCGGTATTGCCCCGATGACACCCACAGCAAACATTAAAGCAATGATTGCTGCCAGAGACAAATACTTCCAGTAATTTGTTTTAACTTTTAATTAAAAAAGAGAAAAGGCAGTTGCCTTTTCTTATTCTGTTTTTTAATATTAAACCAAACAGCGAAAGCTGTAAAAAATAATAATCACTCAAAAACAATTTCTTGCTTTTCCGCCGCTTCATCTTTGTAATATTTGCCTGTGATTTCATTCGCCGAAATCTCAATAACCGCCGTTGCTTTTATTGCATTCCCGAAAGGCATGCCGGCCAGAAGCGGCGTGTATTTTTCAACGATTAAATTCAACGCGTCCGCCTTTTCATTTTCGTCTTCAAGAAGTTTTGCGGTTCCCGTGATGATAACGCTCTGATACTGCGTGTTTACATCGCACGGCGAATCTTCAGGCGGCATGATAAAGGTTTCAAATAAATCGGCTTCAAAACAAACATTCGGGTTGGCGGCAATGTTGTCAAGTTTTTGTCCCCGAATCAAGCCGTGAATGTAGATTTTTTTGCTTTCGGCATTGTAAACGAAATGAACCGGAATAACATATGGAATGCCTGCTGCGCTGACAGTTGCCAAGCGGCCGACAATAGAATTGTCCAACAAATGATTGATTTCATCTTCAGTGAGCTGATGTGTTTTCATTCGGTTTTGCATGATTTCTCTTTCCTTTTCTTGTTTTCTTTCTTTTTTAAAGTAAATTAAAGTAAAATCGGTTTTTTAGAATCGTCTTTAATTATTTGTTTCTCAAAATCCATTTTTTTCGCCGATAAGAAAACACTCACAGACTGATCGATAATTTCTTCGAGTTTGTCTTTTTTAACATTTGTAACGGCCGCTAAAAATCTGAGTTCATAATTTCCGTTATTTTCTGTCTTTTCCTGCGTAATATATTCCGCTTCAATTTTTCTGTCATCCGCGCCGGCGGTTTGACTGACTTTCACAAGCGTTTCATCGACTTTTACAGCCATTTTAACATGACCGACAAAAGACGGGTTCACTTTTGAAATTTCGGCGCCGACAGCGGCGATTATGTTTTCCAAAAGTTTTCCCGCGGCTTTCACCGTCAAATCGCCGCTCGCTTTGTATAATCCTGAATAAGTGCCGACATTTGAAATCTCAATCGAATTCAAATTTTCAGTCACTTTCGCTTTCGGCTCGGATCCTGAATCTGTATCAATCCGGCTGATGATTTCTTCTCCTTCTCTCATCAAAAGGTCATATAAACGGCTGACAGCTTCGTCATCGTTCGCCGCCGACATTCTCATTTGATAAGCATCCGGATTCATGTCCTTTAAAAACGCCTCAATGCCGGTAATTTTTTCCTCATCCGCCAAATCAATCTTATTGATGCCGATAATTTCCGCTTCCTTAAGCTGCTGCGCGACAAATTTCGGAATCTGATTCATTTCAGCCGTAAATCGGGAAACATCAACAAGCGTCACAACAGGTGCGAATGACATCATGACATTCATATCGAGCAGCTCATCACGAATCTGACTCGGGAATGACAAGCCGGTCGGCTCCATGATGAGAATATCCGGATTGTAAATATCAGCGATTTCAGAAACCGTTACTCTGAGGCTGATCACAAGAGAGCAGCAAATGCAGCCGTTTGTGATTTCTTTTGACGGAATGCCGGCAATTTCGAGCGTTTCACCGTCAATACCGACTTCGCCGACCTCATTTACAATCAAAGCGACTTTTTTGCCGTCAGCCGCCAGCTTATCAATCAGCTTTAAAACAGTTGTCGTTTTGCCGCTGCCTAAAAAACCGCCGATTAGGAAAACTCTCATTTTTAGCCTCCGCCGCCGAATCAAATCAACGAAACCAAATCATAAAGCGCGGCTTTCGGGTCCTTCGCTTTCACAATTCCCGAAGCCAGCAAAACACCTTGAGATCCGAGTTCAATTGCCGCTTTCAAATCTTCGCCCTTTGAAATGCCGGCGCCGCAAAGCACTTTGACATTCGGATTAATTCTCTTCGCCGCGTCAACCGAGTCTGTTACAACTCCCGGGTCCGCTTTTGAAACAGGAATGCCTGATCCGATTAATTCCGGCGGCTCAATCGCGACATATTCCGGTCCGAGCGCTGCTGCCGCTGCCGTTGCCGCAACATTATTGGTGCAGATGACACTCGTCATATTGTTTGCTTTGAGTGCTGCTGCTGCCGCTTCAATATCTGCCAGCGTCATTCTGCATTCCGAGTGATTAATCAGACTGCCGACAGCACCAGCTTCCTTAATTGACTTAACATAAACATGACCGGTATGACTGCCCGGTCCGGCGCCGTCAATGTGCTGTGAATAGACAGGAACATCGACAACAGAAGCAACGCGGAAAATGTCGGGAATCTGAGGCGCGATCGCAATTTCAACGCCCGAAGATTCAGCAACATCACGGCAGGCTTCCGCCAGTGTAATTGCGTTGATTCCGGTCCCTTCGTCATAAGTTTTGCAGTTGAGTAAAATAAAAACAGACATTTTTTCACCTTTTGTATTGGTGATAATTAAGGATTGATAGATTAATAATATTTGTTACAATGGGA
>JAJDHP010000032.1 GCA_030266245.1 Methanimicrococcus sp. OttesenSCG-928-J09 | reverse complement strand
AGCTAAATAAAAAAAGAAATAACGAAAAATGAAAAATTAATATAGCAGCGTGTCTCATTTTATTTTAGATTAATCGATATTTATCCGAATTATCTAAAAATTCAAATTTATCTTAAATCAATTTAAATTATTATCTAAATCAATCTAAATTTTATCTAACAGGAGGATGCTTTTATGGGTCGCGTTTTCTCGGAAATGGATAATCGCATTTTTAATAAACTGGCGCCTGAAGCCGGCGGCAGCACTGATTCCGGTGCCGGTCATTCTTTTCCGTTCATTTTGAGACCGATTTCTCATCGTTTTGCCGAAAGCGGCGAAGATTTCAGGGAACGGCTTTTCAGATTGGACGCTGAAGAAATTGAATATCTGGCAGATTTGGTTTTGTCAAATCAGGAAGAAATTACGAGTTTGGATGAAGAAGATATGGAAAGTTTTTTGGATTTGGTTGAAGAAAAAATTTCTTTTGACAAAAGAAAAGAAATCACGCATCATCTCGGAATTGTGGGATGAGTTGGGAAACAAATGACACAAATATAAATACAAAAAACAGAGCTGGATAAAATGGCAAAAACACAAAAAGTCAGAATGCACGACAAATTATTGTTCGGAACCGCCGGCGTTCCCATCAGTTCCAAAGGCAGAAGCACGATTGACGGCATCGCCCGCGTGCGCGAACTCGGATTGGACTGTATGGAGCTTGAATTTGTCCAAGGCGTCCGCATGGGCGAAAAGACAGCCGAAGAAGTGAACGGCGTTGCCGCCAAAGAAAATGTCGCTCTCAGTGTTCACGGTCCTTATTATATTAATCTCAACGCTGTCGAACCCGAAAAATTGACGGCCAGTATTCAGCGAATTTATGATTCAGCTCGTATCGGTCATATTTGTTCGGCCGACAACATTGTTTTCCATCCCGCTTTCTATCTCAAAGATGATCACAAAGTCGTTTACGAACGTGTTTTAAATCTTTTAAAAGATTTGGCCGTCCGTTTGGAGGATGAAAATATTCCCGTCACGCTTCGGCCCGAAACAACCGGAAAAGCAACGCAGTTCGGCGATGTCGATGAATTGCTCTCAATTTCTGCTGAAATCGACGGTGTTTTGCCCTGCTTCGACTTTTCGCATGTCCACGCCCGCGACGGCAAACACAACACCTACGAAGAATTCAAAGAAATCTTCGAAAAAATTGAAAAAACGCTCGGCAAAGAAGGACTTAAAACAATGCACTGTCACATTTCAGGCATTGAATACACCGCCAAAGGCGAGCGCAATCATCTGATACTTGAAGAATCCGACATGAATTACATAGATTTAATGAAAGTTTTCAAAGAATTCAAAGCGTGCGGCACGATTATTTGCGAAAGTCCGAATATTGAAGAAGATGCGCTTTTGATGAAAAAAACGTATGAAGCTTTATGATTTCATGATTTGAAATTTCATCTTTTTTTCATTTTCGTTTTTTAAAATGTTTGGGCTGAGTTTCCATTTTTGGAAAAATCAAAACATCCATTTTTTAATTTATCTTGTCTTGCTCATAGCTTGTTTTTATTAATTTGCCTTATTATATGCACCTGCCCATATAAGACTAATTGGCACGGCTACCTTACCTATTCCGTTTGCTGCTGCTCAGCCGGCACAGCATCCACTGCTGCCAACAACCCGTCACGCACGCGCGAGCCGCTCCAACTTTCTTCAATTTTTGAAAAAACGTCCCGAATTTTTTATAATTTATAATTGCCCGCGTTTTTATAATCTATAACGATGACAATCTCCTGTTTTATTCAATCTATAATAATGTCTTCAAGAAAGCATTTCTCACTTTTTTCCTCTCTTGTGGTCATGTATTTATATTTTAATCAATTTTTACAAAATAGTTTCATTTTTCCGCGCTTGCACAATTGCCGGGCGGAGATCCAGTATTGAAAATTTATTTTATTACTGTTACTACTGTTAATTAAAAAGAATTGAGAATTGATGTTTATGTCTTATATTCAGAAAGAAGACCCCGAAATGGCAGAAGTTTTCTCACGTGAACTTAACCGCCAGGAAACACGTTTGGACTTAATCGCTTCCGAAAATTACGCCAGCAAAGCAGTTATGGAAGCCATGGGCAGCGTTTTGACCAACAAATACGCCGAAGGTTACCCTGGAAACAGATACTACGGCGGCTGCGAGTTTGTCGATGAAGCCGAAAATTTAGCCATCGAACGCGCCAAAAAATTGTTCGGCGCAGACCATGTTAATGTTCAGCCCCATTCCGGTTCCGGCGCCAACATGGCAGTCTATTTCTCTGTTTTAAAACCGGGAGACACAATTCTTTCCATGAACCTTTCCGAAGGCGGTCACCTTTCACACGGCAGCCCGGTCAGCTTTTCAGGACAACTCTACAACATCGTTCCCTACGGCGTTCACCGCGAAACCGAAATGATCGACTACGATGAACTCGAAAAACTCGCCAAAGAACACAAGCCCCAAATGATTGTCTGCGGCGCTTCCGCGTATTCCAGAACAATCGACTTCAAGAGATTCAAAGAAATCGCAGACTCGGTCGGCGCTTATTTGCTTGCCGATGTCGCGCACATCGCAGGTCTTATTGTCGCTGACGCGCACCCGAGTCCGGTTCCGTATGCAGACTTCGTCACAACAACCACTCACAAAACACTTCGCGGTCCCCGCGGCGGTATGGTTATGTGCAAAGAAGAATTTGCAAAAGCCATTAACAAATCCGTTTTCCCGGGCATTCAGGGCGGTCCGCTCATGAATACAATTGCCGCCAAAGCAGTTGCTTTCAAAGAAGCGCTTTCAGAAGACTTCAAGAAAGACCAATTCCAAACCATCAAAAACGCAAAAGTCGTGTCCGACACACTTTCCGAAAACGGATTCAGAATCGTTTCCGGCGGCACCGACAATCACTTAATGCTTATCGATTTAACATCTTTTGACATCACCGGAAAGGATGCCGAAGCTGCTTGTGCCAAAGCAGGTATTGTTCTTAACATGAACACCATTCCGTTCGACAAGCAAAAAGCATTCATTGCAAGCGGAATCCGTGTCGGAACACCGGCAGCCACAACCCGCGGCATGAAGGAAACTGAAATGGAATTCATCGGCAGCGCAATTTCCCGCACCATTAAGAACGCAGGAAACGATGCCGAACTCGAAAAGATCAGATTGGAAGTCAAAGACCTTTGTGAACGCTTCCCCGTTTACAAATAATCTTTTTGATTTCTTTTTTATTTATTTTTGTTATATTTTTTACGTCTTTATTTATTTCCAAGTGCCGGGCATTGTTCCGGCTCTCCTTGGTTCTTATTTAAGGTGATTTTTTGTCCGAAATTGATACTTCTAAAATTATCGACGGCAAAGCCGTTGCAGCAAAAGTTGAAGCGGAAGCTGCCGCCGCAGTTGAACAAATGAAAACAAAGGGAATCACACCCAAACTCGTGACTGTTTTAGTCGGCGACAATCCGGCTTCTCAAATGTATGTCCGCATGAAACACAAAGCCTGCGAACGTGTCGGAATTGCAGCCGAAGACTGCCTGCCTTCTGCAGACATCACCGAGGCCGAGCTTTTAGACATCATCCGTGATTTAAACGAAGACGATTCGGTTTCATCCATTCTCGTTCAGTTGCCGCTGCCGCCGCACATCAACGCGCAGACGATTATGAACGCGATTTCACCGATGAAAGATCCGGACGGATTCCATCCGTTTAACATGGGCAACTTGATGATCAATGAAGAAGGACTCGTTCCGTGCACCCCGAAGGGTATTATTCGTTTAATGGAAGAGTATAATGTTGAAATCAAAGGCAAAAACGCCGTCGTTGTCGGTCACAGCAATATCGTTGGAAAACCGATGGCTGCTATGCTTCTCAATCGCGATGCAACCGTTTCCATCTGCCACGTTTTCACAAAAGATTTGAAAATGTACACCAAAGAAGCTGACATTTTAGTTGTCGGAACCGGTGTCAAGCATTTGATCAAAGAAGATATGGTAAAAGAAGGCGCCGCCGTTTTTGATGCCGGAATCACAACTGATTCAACCGGAACCTACGGCGATGTTGATTTTGACAATGTCATTTCAAAAGTTTCTTTAATTACGCCTGTTCCCGGCGGCGTTGGTCCGATGACGATTGCAATTCTCATGTCTCACGTTGTGAAATGTGCTGAAATCATCGCCGCGCAGAAATGAATCTAATATCGAAAATCGGGAACTGCTAAAGAATAAAAAAGACAAATAAAAACAAATAAAAAATAGGTAAAAAGGATAGAAAATCCTGTTTTAATCACATTTCCGGAGAATTTGATGACTTTTACGGCAAAAATCTGCGGCTTGACATTCGGCGAAAACCAAACGCCTCAAGTGATGGGTATTTTGAATCTCAGCCCCGAATCTTTTTACAAGAATTCTGTTCGGGATTCATCTTCTATCGTTGCCGCCGCTCAAAAAATGATTGACGACGGCGCTTCAATGCTGGATGTCGGTGCCCGTTCCACATCTCCGTGGGCCGAGCCGATCAGCGTTGAAGAAGAAAAAACGCGTCTGTTCGCCGCCTTAGATGAACTCTCCGGCAATGTTTCCGTCCCGATTTCAATTGACACGATGTACGCTGAAGTCGCTGAAGGCGCGCTCAATCGCGGCGCTGAAATCATCAACGACATCTCAAGCCTGAAGGCCGATTCGAAAATGGGGGCGGTCATCGCCAATCATGATGCCTGCGCCATACTGATGGCAACGCAAAAAATTCCGGGCGACCCGCTCGGTATGGATGCGGTCATGTCTTCTCTTTCCAATGCTGTTTTCAATGCCGAAACCGCCGGAATTGATACGCAGAAAATCATCCTGGATCCTGCAATCGGACATTGGACGCCTGAAAAAACAGCAGAATATGATTTTGATGTCCTCAATCAGTTCGAAAAGTTTTCAGTTTTTGAAATGCCGATACTGGTTGCCGTTTCACGCAAATCCTTTTTAACATCCGTCGTTGATAAACCGGCAGAGGGACGACTGGTCCCGAGTATGGTTGCGGCAAGTATCGCCGCTTACAAAGGCGGTCATATCATTCGAACCCATGACGTTTCTGAAACAATTGATGCGATGAAAATTGTTTCTGCTATAAGAAACGCAAAACTTTCACTTTAATTTTTATTTTTTTGAAATAATTTCGATTATTCTTCGTTTTGTTTTATTTTATTTTATTTTGTTTTGTTTTTTCTTTCTTCTTGCGGCTTTACTGTTTCCGTTTGCTGTCGTGCCCCCCGCACGCGTGAGCTGCACCAATTTTCTGATCTTTCCAAAAACTGTCATCCTTTTTTGATCTACTTTTATTGCTGCTTCTGTATCGTTTTTTGATAATTGCCTTTTTCATTCATTTTGTAATCTTTTCAGATTTCAACTTCTTCTTTTTTAAATTCAATTGTATGAAAAAATGTCCCACAAAATGTTCATTTTTCACTAAAATATTGCCGAAAAGTTTTCGTTTGATTTTGATTCTATTTATTGTATCTGTTTTTCAAAAATTTAATTTATTTTTTCTTATGTTCTTATCTAATTCATATTTTATATTCTTCTTGCCTATTGTTTTTTTAATTTATCAATTTTATTTGTTTTTGGTATGGCGAAATCTCGTCATCTTTTTATATCAATAGTTGGTTTTATTTTTGTTTGTCATATGAGGTTATAAAAAATACGAATCGCAGAAAATTTATTTTTATGTTTTTTGTTTTTTGCTTTTTTGTTTTTTATTGCTTCATCAAATTCTATACCATCTTTTCATTCGGTTTTTATGCCGTTTGAATTTCGTTTCTGTAATGGAAACGGTTTGTTTAGTGTTTAATTCCGGAAATTTACAGTTAAATTAAGTCAACATATGTTTCCGGATAAAGGATTGATTATATGAAAAAAATATTTTCACTGACCCTCGTCTTATTATTAATGCTCGCCATGGCTGCACCGGCCGCAGCGCACTCGGTTATTGTTTTCCCGGGCGCTTCTCAGGATGCATCCGTAAATGTCAAAGCTGATGACTTTTATTTCAAAGTCGGCGACACTGCCAACCTCTACCTCTACATCATTCATCCGGCAGAAGCCAACTACGCTGAAATCGGTCCCGATTTTAACCTTACTCAGCAAGTCATCTACCCGAACGGCAGCATCGCAAACGTGACACTGACCCGCTCTGCATCTAATGTTTCATACGACACCGGCGACGGCAACTCTGTGACCGCCAACTGGTATTCTTCCAACATCAAACTCGATCAGGAAGGCGTTTATTACATCAACAGCATCCAAAAAGGCTATGACAACGGCACACAAACCAGGGAAAGACAATCTATTACCGTTCTCTATGCAGGAAACAGCTCAACCGGCTGGGACAATTTGAAAAAAGTTGGTCTGAATACAAGCGCTAATGTCGTTCTTGCACCCAACACAGACACCCGCAACATTAAAGCAGGCACATCTGTCAATTTCACTTTCCTCGGAAACATGAGCTTCTTCGCGCAGGAAGTCAGCGATTCCAAAGATGTCCTTGACCCGCTCCCTGTTGAAGTCGCAGAATACATTACTCCGTCTCAAATGAAAGCAAACGGCGAAGGACTTCTTACAACAACCCACGTTAAATCCAACGCAAATCCGACCTTTACGGCAACCGTTTCTAAAGCAGGTGTTTGGACATTCATGGGCGTGAACGAAGAAGGAGAAATCGGCGGCGACAACTATCAGGCTGTCTATGTTATGCCCGTTTCAGCAAGTTCCAACAGCGGAAATGAAGGCAACGGCAGCAACAGCAGCAACAGTACCAGCGATGATGACAGCAGCATTCCCGGAATCGGCGTTGTCGGCATTATTGCATGTCTCGGTGTTGCAGGCGCTTTGTTCATGAGAAGAAAATAATCAAAAACATTTTTTGATTTTTGAAAATGAAAATGGGTTTTTACTCATTTTCTGCTTCTTTGTTTTTCACTTTTCTTCTTTATTTCTGTTTTACTGCTAACAGCCGCTACCGCGCGCGAGTCGCACCATTTTTTCAAAGTAAAATATAAGATATGCTTGAT
The DNA here is from genome assembly GCA_030266245.1 of Methanimicrococcus sp. OttesenSCG-928-J09. GTDB lineage: Archaea > Halobacteriota > Methanosarcinia > Methanosarcinales > Methanosarcinaceae > Methanimicrococcus. The sequence goes on along the minus strand of JAJDHP010000032.1, from coordinate 6,933 downwards.
TTTTCATTTTAAACAAAAAACAGTCCTCTTTTTTGCATTTTTGTTACTGCTACCTTGCCTATTCCGTTTACTGCTGTTAACAACTGTCGCCGCGCGCGATCCGCATCACTTTTCGAATATGCCGAAAACCCAATCTTTGTTTTTCAATTTTTCAGTTAATTCCTCTTTTAACTTTATATACAAATAATGCATATATCATGATATTCTGAATTTTCAGGTGAAAGTTTTGTTATCTTTGGGGGATGTGCAAAACCGGGTTATTCCTGATTAAACAGTACTCGTAGATCGTCTACAATAACCGTTTCACGATTGTCGATTGTTATGATTATTACCAAAGCGAAGCCGTTTGACGAAATTCTCCCTTTTATTGAAGGGCGTAAGAATATTTTCATCGTCGGCTGTAATGTCTGCGCCGCTAAAATGAAGACCGGCGGCGAGCCCGAAGTTATAGAGCTTGCCGACCGCCTGACCGAATCCGGTTATCCTGTTCTCGGATGGGCAATGCCGACAGCAGCGTGCAGCGTTCGCTCTTTTGACCATTTGGCTGCCAAAAACGAAAAAATCAAAGATGCTGACTGTATTTTAGTCATGGGCTGCGGCAGCGGCACATCCGTTGTTTCATCCGTTACAAATGTTCCCGTCACAGGCACAAACGAAACCGTGTCTCTTGGCGGTTGTTTGGGTTTAAATCCATCCGAACATCTCTGCATTATGTGCGGCGAATGCAACATCGGTGACTTCAGCGGTATCTGCCCGAATGCGCGCTGTCCGAAATCTCAAATGAACGGACCGTGCGGCGGATCTAAAAACGGCAAATGCGAAGTCTCAAAAGATAACGACTGTGTTTGGTATTTGATTGAAAAGAAAATGGATGAAATTCACATGATTCCAACACTTCAGGATATTCAAATGCCGAAAAATCACCGCGTTTAATTGCTGCGCATTTTATCAATTAATTATTGTGTGTAATATGGGGTAAATTATAGATTGCAGGGATCGAAATGGCGATTAAAGTAATTCCGAAAATAATCTCTAAAAACGCATCACATCCCGGAGAAAACATGGGTTCGAAAAGTACTTTCAAGGATAAATTAAATTCACCGCAGTTTTTAGTAACCGGTGAAGTTTCACCGCCGAAAGGCACTGATTTTTTATCGGCAATTGAAAATATGAAATCGATTCAGGGTTTTGTTGATGCGATTAATGTAACTGATAACCAATGTGCGACGCTCCATATGTCTTCACTCGCATTCGCTCGTCTGATGATTGAAAACGGATATTCCGATCCGGTGATGCAGCTGACTTGCCGCGACCGAAACAGAATCGGACTCCAAGCGGATCTGCTCGGCGCAGCAGCGCTCGGCATTCCCAATATTTTAGTGATGAGTGGCGACCACCCGAAATGCGGTGACCACCCGACTGCAAAACCTGTTTACGATTTAGATTCTGTTCAGCTTTTAAAAACCGTCAATCATTTGAAGAAAGGTTATGATTTTTCCGGCAACAGTCTTTCCGGCGCTCCCGAATTTTGTGTCGGTGTCGTTTCTAATGCCGATCCCAATGAACGCCTTCAATTAATGAAGCTTGAAAAAAAGCTTTCTTTTGGTGTTGATTTCATTCAAACGCAGGCTGTTTTTGATATTGATAAATTCAAAGAGTTTGTCGAAAAAGCAGATACGGATGTTCCGATTATTGCCGGCATCATTCCGATTCGGTCAGCGCAGATGGCGCGCTACATGGATAATAATATTCCCGGCATTTCAATTCCTGATGAAATCCATGAACGGATTCAATCATCTGATGATGCTGTCGCCGAAGGAATGGCAATTGCCGCCGAACTGATTGAACAGCTCAAACCTGTCTGCCGCGGCATTCATATGATGCCTGTCGGTGCGCATACTTATACTGAAAAAATTTTGAAAAAAGCGCGCGTTCTTGAATAATGAGCGCGCCGTTTTTGTTTCCTTTTTCCGCAACTCTTTTAAAGATTGCTGATTTCTCAATTCTTATTCAAATTCGTATTCATTTTGTTATTCTTTACTCTTGTTTATTCTATTAATTTCAGTTAATTTGACAGGTTTTTTTATGTCTTTCAATAATTCTCAAAACACGGTGCCGCTTAAAATTTTCGGTTTGAAAAGCGATCTGATTCATCCCGGCGACGATATTTTTTCAAAAATAAAAACGGCTGTTGAAAATGCCGGTTTGACGCTTCATGAAAATGATATTTTGGTTGTCGCCGAATCGGCACTGGCAACTTCGGAAAATCGTGTTGCGTGTTTATCAGATATTCAGCCGAGTTCGAAAGCTTTGGAATATGAGAAATTATACAAAATTGATGCCCGTGAAGCCGAACTTGTGATTCGTGAATCTGATGTTATTTTCGGCGGCGTCTTCGGTGTTCTCCTGACGCTTAAAAACGGTTTGCTTTGCCCGAACGCGGGAATTGATAATTCAAACGCGCCGGATGATTGCGTTGTTCTTTATCCTGAAAATCCGACAAAAAGCGCGCAGGAAATTGCGCAATTCATTTTTGAAGAGTTTGGCGTTCACATCGGCGTGATTATTGCCGACAGTCGGACACAGCCGCTTCGTCTTGGGTGTACGGGCGTTGCTATCGGTGCCGCCGGTTTTTTGGCAACCGTTGACAAACGCGGTGAAACGGATTTGTTCGGCCGTCCTCTTTCTGTGACGCGTGTTGCCGTTGCTGATAATTTGGCGTCTGCAGCCGAAGCTGTGATGGGCGAAAGCAATGAAAGTACGCCGTTTGCTCTCATCCGAAATGCGAAAGCCGTTTTTGATCCCGCAGCATTTGGTGTGACCACGATTCCGCCGGAAGAATGTATGTATTGGGGTGTTCTTCAAAAAAAGAACGGCGATGCGTAAGACACAAGATTATTTAAATCGAAGAGTCATTTCATATTTGCACTTTATTTATAAAAACAAAATAAAACAGGTGAAAAACATGAGTTTGGAAGTGATTGATTTTACAGCTGCTTGGTGCGGTCCTTGCCGAATGCAGAAACCGATTATGGAAGAGTTGGAAAAAAAATACGAAGGCAAAGTGAAGTTCAGCATTGTTGATGTCGATGAAAACCAGGCGTTGGCACGTGAATATTCCGTCCATGCCATTCCGACAATCATTATTTTGTCCGGCGGCGAATTGGTCAGCAGTTTTGTCGGTTTGACATCTGCCGATAAATTGTCAACGGAAATTGAAAAATATCTTTAATTTTTCAGTTTTTCCTTTTTCTTTTTCTTTATTTTTTTCTCTTTTGCTCTTTTTTATTGACTTTTTTTGAAAATTGAATCGCATTTTCTTTCGCTTTTTAAATCCGAGCGAACCGCGCGCGGCGGCAGCTGCCGGCGGCAAACGGCAACAGTAAGGTAGCTGTAGCAAACAGAAACTGTAAGGTAAATATGGCAAACGGAATCGGTAAGGTAAATATGGCAAACGGAATCGGCAAGGTAAATATGGCAAACGGAATCGGTAAGGTAAATATGGCAAACGGAATCTGTAAGGTAAATATGGCAAACGGAATCGGTAAGGTAGCCGTATATAGCACGCGTTCGGCAGGTGCATATTGTAAGACAAATTTATAAAAAATCGTATTAATATGAGCATAAATTGAATCTAAATATTGTTTTCATCGAATAATTAGTCCGAATCCGCAACCTCAATTTCACTCACTGCGCTTGAAACTTCGTTTCAAGTCCGTTCGCCGCCGCGCGCCGCCCGGATTCATGAAATCTCGTTTTGCGGTCGTGTTTGAACTTTTATTTATCAATAAAACGAAACATCTTTTTTCAAAGTTGAGAAAAATGCTGCCGTTCGCACGCCGCCACCATCGCACAAACAAACTCATCACTGATTCATTTTATATCTCAAAATCGCAGCAATACCGCCGAGCGAATTCAATTTCTGCCCCGGCTCAAATTCCGTACTGAAAACAATAATCTTCGCCTGACCGCTCTCTGCAGCTTTCATCATTTTTTCAATCGAAAGTTCTAACGCGTTCTCTGCGTTTTCTCTTTCTTCACGCAATTTTTCGTCGGCCACAAGCAGCGTTTCAACGGCGCCGTAATCAATCGCCGTCTTGACTTCCGCCGGACCGTACGCGGCTTTTCCGTCGATTGCAATCTCTTTCAGGAGTTCATCCATCATAGATGCCTCGCGTGCCAATCTTGATTCCTGCATAATTTTGTCGATGGATCCTTTCTTCAAAACTTCCAAGAAACCCGGAATGCCGATCATCGTGCTGTCTTCAACAGCCGTTTTGGATGCAATTTCCGGATACGCTTTTTTGAAATAATCCATAAAATCGTCTTTCGTAAAACCGGGACCGCAGACAACGATTGCCGCGCTCTCGTCGTAAACGAAATTCAATTGGTCGGCGACTTCCTTGAAGAACACATCGCGAAGCCCGTTCTCCCTTTTTCCGGAAGACTGACGAATATGAGAATACGGTTCAATTCCATAATGGCGAACTAAACCGATGTCGGCATCGCCTTCTTCAATGCCCGCAATAATAACGGACGGGCGTTTGCCGGCAATTTCAGCTTCCTTAATGCGTTCCAGCTGGTCGTTTTTCCATTCGTCTTTAATTATTGAGAGATTCATGCCCTCTTCAATGTTGAGCGTGTGGTGCATTCCCGTATCCATACCGTGCTCAATCACACCCTGAACGCGCAGACGGTTGGCGAATTTGTGAAACTCAACCTTTTCAACGCGAATACCGAGGCGAACCGTCACTTTTTCCAATTTTTCCGGGCGAATCTTATCACCCGCGCCTTCCGGCTTTCTTTTCGTAAGCGCAAAAATCAAATCGTTCGGGTCGATAATGTATTTCAAGTGCCAAAGATCTTCAAGCGTCTCCGCTAAAAGCGCGATTTCGCCGCTTCGTCCTTTCAGATCTTTTTTCAGCACTTTCATTTTCAATCCTTCCGTTTTGTTTTATTTATTATTTTTGCTAAGTTTTACTAAGATTTTGCTGAGTTTTTACAATACTGCAAAATCATTTCATGTTTTCCATTGCTTTTACGCGATCTTCATAACTGACTTCTTTCACAATTTGATGAAGCATCCAAACCGTTCCGAACGGATCCGAAAACATGGCGTTAATCACGCCCATTTCTTTCATCTCGGTAATCGGCTGAATGACCGTACATCCTGCATCAATCGCTTTATTGAAAGTTTCGGCAATATCGAGAACAATAATATTAAACCAAATCGATTTCGAATCTTCAGGTTTTGCCGCAATCATACCGTATTCCGGATTTTCATCTAAAATGTGAAATCGGGTTCCGTAAATTGAAAAGATTGCTTCGTTGGAACCTTTTTCAAGATCGGTGACTTCAATTCTTTGAACCTCAAATATCTTTTCGTATAATTCCAACGCCTTGAGGCTGTCAGAAACAATCATGTCAATTTCAACGCCGATCATTGGTTTCAATCCTTGTTTAATTTTATCTCTACAATCAGTGGAAGATGATCGCTAAAAACATCATTCGAATTTTTCGATTGATTTTGATTTTTGTATATCCAATTATCCTTTGGCTCGAAATTGGCAGAGCCCACTTTTTCACTATCGGCAAATACAAAATCTACGTGACTACATGGTTCTCGTACATATTTAGGTTTTATAGAATTATAATATGTTTTTTGTTTTTCAAAACCAAGTTTTTCATTTGATTTATGCACATACGCACTGACCAAACCTTTCCCGTATAACGTTTGGAATATCTCTCCTGTATTTTTTGGGTCATCAATTCTACCATCAATATTGAAATCGCCTGCAACAATGTAGTTTTGGTTAATTTTGTCACCATGTTTCTTCAAATATTCCATGAAAAGGTTTGCATAATCATATTTTCTTTTATTCTTTTCTCGTCCATCTCTTATCCAAATTCCAAGTATCACTAATTTTTTATCGATAGAACATGAAACAAAAAAACTACCATTTTGATCTTTTTCGCATACAATTCTATGTATTTCATGCTCCTTATAAAATTCATTTTTTATAAAAATTCCTACACCTGAAATATTATTTTCTCTACCTTGCCAATCTACTTTTTTTAAATTTTTGTCTTGTAATATTTTTTTAATGGGATCTGTATCTGGATTTGGACATTCTTGTATAATGTATATTTCAGCTTCAATTCTGTCCACAATCTTTTCTAATTTTTTAATAAAAATATTCTTTCCTTGATGACAATTCCAAGTAACGAGTTTAAATCTATCATTTTGTTTGGTCTCGTTATCCATAATGCAAACCGCCGATTATTCCATAACTTCAGGTTTTGCTTTTCCGCCGTCAGGACCTTTCCTGATGTCAGATTCACCCGGCGGCATCACCATCGCAATCAAATCCGGTGATGCGATTTGTTTCAAAAATTTTTGATCTTTGATAACATCGGTGTAAAGGCGATACATCTTTTTCGACAAATCGTTCTGATTGAATTTGCCGGGAACAACTTCGCAAACGTAACTGCCGTTTGCTGTGACTGCAGAAATCGGGCCGCCGATGACGCGCGTCTCAGGTCTGAATTCCAAGCCGACCGCGAGTTCAAGCGTCACGTCTTCAAAGTAACGGCGTTCGCCGCGAATAATAAACGAGCCTTTCGGAACGTATTCGCCCGATTCCGGCGTTTTTGACACTTGGTCGCCTTTAACCATGTAGCAGTCACCGGATGCGCTGCCGCTTTTCCAGAGCGTGGAGTGAGATACGGCAAATGTTGCGGCTTCCAAAAGCGTTTGTTCGGGAACTTCTTTCCCTTCGCTTTTGACAACCGTTAACGGTGCGCCGGGGTGCTGGGTATGGAAAACGAAGTCTCTCTTTTCCATATATTTCTTGAAAATTTCTTCATTGGAATCAGAATCCCTGCCGCCGACAACCAAAAAGCCGTCGGATGAGATGAACCATTTGAAACGGT
>JAJDHP010000031.1 GCA_030266245.1 Methanimicrococcus sp. OttesenSCG-928-J09 | reverse complement strand
CTTGCCGATTTCTTCGCCGACTTTGTAATAATTTCTGTCTGTCGGGGAATAGACAATCGGTTTTAATTTCTGAATTTCAATGCTGTCTTTGTGATCCAAAATTTCTTCATCCGCTTTGACATCAACAATTTGACCGATCAAAACGAAATGGGATCCGAGATTCATTCTGTCGGTTAATTTGCATTCCAAATGCATCGGGAATTCTTTAATGTAAGGTGCATTCACTTTTTCGGCGCGGACGGCAGTCAAACCGGCAGCGGCGATTTTATCGACTTCTCTTCCGGATTCGATACCGAAATAATCCGCTTCTTTCGCGTATTCTTCAGACGGAATACAAATTGTAAATTCTCTTTTGGCAACCAAATTTTCATAAGTGTATCTGGTCGGCTGAACCGCAACAAATACAGAAGCCGGGCTGGAGTTGGCAACGCCGCCCCAAGCTGCTGTCATTACGTTTGCACGTTCATTCTTATCGTAAGTTGCAATTACCCATGTCGGGGTCGGAAATGCCGCTGTAGAAGCGCCGAGAGATTTAAATGCCATTTTAATTCACCTGTTCTTGATTTAATAATATTTTCAGATTCAATAAATTATCAGAATATTTTAGCATAATACAGTTCGGCTTATTAAATTATTGTCTGAACCGCAACCCGAAAGAAAAAAAGAAGATAAAGAGAGATAAAGAGAAGATAAAAGGAGATAAATAAAAGAAGAAAATGAAAGAAAAAGAAGGCGAAAAATGAAAAACAAAAATAATCTTTAAATATGTTAAAAGCTACTTACAAACTCTCTTTTCTTTTACAAAAAAGCGCCGTTGTGGCTTAGCGGTATAGCGGCTGATTCGTAATCAGCAGGCCGGGGGTTCAAGTCCCCCCAACGGCTTTGATGTGTGGGTTCAAGTCCCATCAAAAAGAGTAAAAAATTAAATCGGAAGAAACAGAATGATTTCAGTCCTTCCTCTTCCGATTTAAATAAGATATGTCTTTTTTATTTTTAGTTTTTTAATTAAACAGTTAAGATGTTGGATTCATTGTAAATCCAATTGCAGAGAATATATGCTTTTTTGGAAGCGGCGTCTTTGTTAATTAAGCAGGCCTGACAATTGCTGTAGCCGATACCGCTGTCAAATTCATTTTCAATTTCTTTTTCGAAATTAACGGTTGTGAAGTTTCGGCCGGTGCTCAATAAGGAAAGCGCCTCATCATATTTTTGACCGGCAAGATCAATTTCAAATTTAACTTTTAACATTTCAGGAATGTGGAGACTGATTGCATCTCCGTTTTCGTCGAACAATTTTTGTTCGTTGTCTTTTGTACTTAACAGCTTAAAATTTTCAACAGCAAATTTGGAACCGTCGTTAAATTCAATGTAGCTTTGATGTGTCATTTAAAAAAACATCCTTTTTTTGAAACCATATATCAAATTAGTATATTAAAAATATACTAAATAATAACCAATAAAACATTATACTTATATAAATATTACCAATTTTTTAGAAAGCCCCGACACGTTGTGATAATAAGTAAAAGAAGAATATAAATGGACCTGCCATATCAGATTAAATAAAATAAATTAAAAAGAAAAAAAGATAAAAACAAATAAAATAGAAAGAAAAAGGAATCATTTTTACAGATTCAAACGGTCAGATTAATAAAATTTTTTGAATTTTTAAAAATTATAAAATAATCAGGAACCTTTTTATACTTCAAATTATATTGAAGGTATTATCATATATTTGCGAAATAAAATAATATTTTATTATTTTGAGCAAATATTCGTATTTCCGATTTTTCGGAAAAACACAGGTATTGAAGAAGAAATGTTGCAATGCTGCAAATTGCAATGATTGCAGCTGCATTTCAAAAAACAAGAAAAATGCTAAAAACCAAATCGAGCCCATTTTATTTGGCGGCTCAAAAAAAGGTGATAAAATGTTTGAAGAAGACTTTTTCGAAGTTGAAGAACTTCAATTTGAAGCAAGAAACGGCATCGAACCGGAATACGAGTTCATGGTCGATGTCAAAAAGTACTTCCGGTCGCTGAAATAATGACCGGAAAGAAACAAAAACGAACAAATTTCTTGTATTATTGCATGACACAATGCGTAACGCAATTTCGTGTGTTATGCAATAATTTTTTTTCTTTTTTCTTTTTCCATTTAAGCATTTAGCAGAATTTATTTTGCAAATGCCAAACACATATTCTTTCGACTTAAAGCTAAAAAGCGTTCGCTGTTCCACTTAATTTTTGAAGAAGAAGATTTGAAAAAATAAGAGAAATGTACAAAAACAAAAATAATAATGAATGGGATAGCGCGGATTTGAACCGCAGTCCGAACGTCCCGAACGTCCGAGGATGGACCAAGCTACCCTACTATCCCATGCTGAAAATGAATTTTTTTGGATATTTGAAATCATTTATGAGATTTCTCGGGAATGAGTAAAGAAGTTTTTTTTATTTTAATCTTATGGGATAGCGCGGATTTGAACCGCGGTCCAAGCGTCCCAAACGCTCGAGGATGGACCAAGCTACCCTACTATCCCTTTTAGATTATTGCCGTAAGCAACGGACATAGAAACACGTTCTGATTTATAAAGATTGTGATTTTATGAAGAATCCGATAATGTTTTTAAAGCGGGGGCGGCTTTAATTATGACCCTTATTGATGATCCTTATTGTTTACTTATTTTCTTTCCAGCGCTTGTAAACATCGTTTTCAATGCCCGCCAAATCCAAAGCGCGGCCTGCCATAATATTGTACAAATCATCAATCGTTTCCGGCCGGCTGTAAAATCCGGGACTTGCCGGTAAAATAGTCGCGCCCGCTTTTTTAGCGGTGACCATGTTTTCCAAATGAATCAAATTCAAAGGCGTCTCACGCGCCATTAAGACCAGTTTTCGCTCTTCCTTTAAACAAACGTCAGCGGCGCGGACAAGTAAATTGTCGGCAATTCCCGCAGCGACTTGCCCGAGCGTTTTCATGCTGCAGGGCGCAATAATCATTCCGGCGGTTTTGTAGGAACCGCTGGCAATCGGCGCCGAAAAATCTTTTTCATCCCAAACGAAATCCGCCAGCTTTTTCACATCAGCCGGATCATAATCGGTTTCCGTTTGAATGATTTCCGCGGCAGCTTTTGTCATAATCAAATGTGTTTGGATGTCTGTCTCTTTTAAAATTTCAAGAAGACGAATGCCGTAGCCGGCACCTGAAGCACCGCTGATTCCGATAATAAGTTCCATGATTTTACCCTGTAAGTCCTGTTTTTAATTTCCGCTATTTCGATTCCTGTTGTTTTCAAAAGATTCAGTCTTCAGTCAAGATTTTTCAAACAATTCTGAATCATGTCCGTACACGTTTTTTCAATTTCCTGAATTTCATCTTTGGAAATATTATCCAAATGAATGCCTGCCGCAAACAAAACCGTCTTTTTAATTTCCCGGCAAATTGTTTCGGCACCGTAAACAGCAATCTCGTCTTCTCTGTGACCCGGCGCCGTCATAACAGACACAATCGGCTGACCGGTTTCGTCATTCAAGTAAGCTAATGCGGCGGCACCGATATGAGCTTTTCCGCCCGTCAGCGTAACGATTAAATCGCTGCCGACTTCCCGCCCTTCTAATACAAGAGTCAGGCGGCCGATTGTTTTCGATGATTTCATTTCAATCCCCAAACCGGTATGAAAATCTTTTATAAAAATAAAATGAATGGACAACAATAAATATTTAATTCATTTCAAACGAAATCTGATAGATTCAAGCAAAAACGAGGAAAAAGAAAATTATGTCTCAACTTCCGATCACGGATAATCACATTCACATTGATATGAAACGCGGCCGCGGCTTAGATGCGGTTCGCGATTTTCAAAACGCAGGCGGAACGCACATGTTTTTAGTAACGCTTCCGAGCCGTCACCTCGGCGTTTCTGTCAAAAAGCCGGAAGATTACAAAATTGTCTTTGAACAAACGATTGAAACAGCCGCCGAAATTAATAAAACCGGCATCACCGCTTTTCCCGTCCTCGGTATTCACCCAGTTGATATAATTTATTTGTCAGAAGAAAACGACATTGATAAAGCCGTTGAAATCATGTGCGGCGGATTTGATATTGCCGCTTCATACGTTCGCGAAGGAAATGCAATCGCCTTAAAAAGCGGTCGCCCGCACTTCCCTGTTGCGCCGGAAATCAGAGAAGCTTCCAATCAAGTTATGAGTCATGTTTTTTCACTCGCCAAAGATCTCAAATGCGCCGTTCAGCTTCATGTAGAAGACATGACGGCAGCCAGCATAGAAGACATTGCCTTAATCGCGAAGAATGCAGGGATCAGCACGGAAAAGGTTGTTAACCACCATGCGACACCGCTTGTCGCTGCCGCCGAGCCGTTCGGCATTTATCCCAGCATTCCTGCCGGCAAAAACAATATTGAAATCGCATTGGGGCAAGGAAACCGATTTGTAATGGAAACCGATTACGTTGACGACCCCGACAAACCGGGATTTGTTCTCGGTCCGAAAACGGTTCCCAAGAAAACAAAAAAATTAATTGAAATTTACGGCGAAGAACCTTTTTGGCGAATACATCAGGAAATTCCGAGCAAAATCTACGATGTTGAGATAGAATTATAAAAGTGTAAATCAAAACGCTTGTTATTGTCAGCATTCCTTTATTGACGGCCGTCTTTACCCGCTGCGGTTACCGACTAAAATATTCCATATGCATCTGTTCATTTTTAGAGTATTCCATTCGCCGGCGCGAACGTACCAGATTTACCTTACTGATTCCGTTTTGCACTTGCAGTCAGGTTTCAGTTTGCACATTTACCTTACCGAATCCGTTTTGCACTTGCAGTCAGGTTTCAGTTTTGCATAGTTACCTTACCGATTCCGATTGCAGTCGGCAGTCTGCGCGCGCGAGACGCTTCATTTTTCAAAAAGAAAAGAAAAAGATACCGCGTTTTTAAATAAATTTAAAAAAAAGAGAATGAGAAGAAAACTTCTCATTTCATTCATTTTTGATTAATTCGTTTATTCTTTACCGTCATCGAGTTTTTTTGTTTCATTGCCGGCGCTTACCTTTTCGGTTTCATTTTTGCCGCCGGAAATTTTGTTCATTAACCCGTCGAACGGTTTCTTGTCAATGCCCTGTTTCTTATATTTCTGAGACATGACGACATAATAAACAGCAACGGCGAGAACGATAATCACTAAAATCAAGAGAATAATCGTTGTCGTGTTCCAGAACGGATCTTTAACAACATTCACTTCAATTTTCTGTGCATCGGAAACCACTTGGTGACCATAATTGTCTTCATACAGAATTTCACTGTTGATGGCGTAGAGCTTATCGAAAACAACAGAGTCTTCATCGATACTGATCTTAAAGATGGCTGTCTTTTCTTCTCCCGGACCAACGGTTCCGAGGTAAGCCTGGTCATCGGTTGTACTGAACGGTGTTGCCGTGCTCAAACGAACGAATGCATTCTTAGCGGTTTCTTCACCTGAATTTTTGTAAGTCACATAAAGTTCGCCGTCATTCTTTGCGGATAAATTTCCGTCATCCACATTTATAATTTCGAATTTGGTTGCTTCTTTAACAGTGATTGTGACAGGGATTTTCTGAGTCACATTTTCATTGTACCAGTAAGAAGCGTTGAGGTTGCGGATTCCGGTTAATTGACCATCCATAGAACTTGCATCTGCTTCATAAATCACATTTCTCAAATGCTTATATGTAACATTCAATGTCAGCTCATATTCTCCGGCCGGCATTCCTTTCTGAATGTCGACTGTATATCTGAGCGGAGAGGAAGAGGTTCTGCCGGTCGGCATACTGCCGGCTTCCTGTGGACCTGTTTTAACAGTAATTCCGGAAACATCAGATTCAAGAGTTGCAACAACACCGACAGCAGTTAAAATGCCGTTGATGTTTTCAATTTCCATTTGCTGAAGAGTTGCGTTAAGCTGTCTTTGAACGTTGCCGGTTGTGTCTTTAACTTCATTTTCAGTTTTGAAACCTTCAATTGTGCCTTTGTTAGACAAGACAATCGGAATTGTCGATGTTTCGCCGCGGCTGTATTCGCCGCTGCCCTGAACACTTGCGTGAATGTCAGGTGATCCGTAGAAGGAATAGAAGTTATTTCCCAAGCTGCCGTAATAGGTTTGGTCGGCTGCTGCACCGAAAGCAACCGGTGAAGCTGCGCTGAGAACTAATGTCAGCAGCAGTGCCATTGTTAAAATTTTACTCATTTTGTTAGACATAATATCACTTTTTTAATCGTCTGAATACCATTTTTAAATCGTTTGAATTTGATAATTGATTAATAATTGGTTAAATTGATCAATAATTGGTTTAATTGATTATTTTAAATTTTATTCGTTCTCTTCATCCTTCTTTTTGCTTGCCTTGACACGGTCATAAACGAGTGAGATAATAATAAGAGCAATAACGCCGATTAACGCATTTTTAAACGTAAATAATGTGAACGGGTTAATCATTTCCATATTTACTTTAATGCTGGGCGCGATTTTCAGCTTATCATCCTCGTCATAGTATCTGACATCAGAATTGACGGCGTAAATTTTCGCCATTGCTGATCCGTGAGAGGTAACAGGATATTCGATTGTGACCGATTCTCCGGGCTTCACATCTCCTAAAAATCCTTTATTTTTGGATGAACTGAGCGGGTACATCATGTCTATTTTACATTCCGCGTTGTAAGCGGTTTCATCACCGACATTTTTGTAAGTCACAGCAACCGTTTTTGTTTGTCCCGCGCGGATTGTTCCGTTGATTTCTTCAACTTCAAAGACAGCGCCGCTGGACACATAAAACGGAATTTTAATTGTTTTCTGAACAGTCTCGAATTCCTGAACATATTGATCGGAATACATAAACGTTGTAAAACCATCAGTAGCGTTTCCTGCCTTGATCATTTTCACGTTGGACGGATACTGATAATCAATCGTCACATTGAGAATATATTCTCCCGCCGGCGTATTCGGACTGATTCGAATCGGAACAGACGCGACATTATAATATCCGCTGTTCAGATTTTCCCAGAACACATATTCGCTGCCGGTAATCACTTCAATGTAAGGACTGCCGCAATCGAATTTAATGTTTAAAGATTCGGCGTTAATGCGGTTTGCTTCCAGCTGCATTTCAGTGTTGGCAAGCGTCAGCTGTTGGTTCATATTCGCTGCCTCTTTCAGATATGCGGAATAATTTTCCAAGGAAATTGCCCTTATAGCTGTATCATAGACTTCGGTTGTCTTATTCCAATCTGTAGAAATACTTTGAGACGACAAATTTGCCGCAATCACATATTCTCTGTACGCTAATCGTTCCAGCATACCATTATTTGCAATCGACACTTGAACATTTGCTGTTTCGCCTTTGCCAAATTCCTGATTGCCGCGAAGCGATGCCGACAGTTCGGGCTCGCCGTAACCTGTATAGTAGTCAAGCGTATCAGACGCCATGACGGGGAGGAAACTTTCGGCGGCAGCGGGTGTGCAAAGCGACATCAATACAAGCGCCGCTGCAAACAAACAGTAATAGAATTTTTTGTTTGTCTGTTTATTGCTGTTTATCATAAAATCGCTGTCTCGCTGATTATTTTTGTTTTCATGATTAATTCTATATTCTTTTTGTTTTGAATCCGTCAGATGATTTTCAAAAGAATTCATTTCCGTTTTCATTAAATCATCTCCGTCTTCTTGTTTGATTTCAAAGGTAATGCGTTTTTGAAATCTCCTAATGTTTGTTTAAGCCCCTTTTCCTTGAGTTTATCAAGCGATAGCATTAACGGGGGGAAGATAACGAATGACGCTAAAAGTGTCATAAGCATGTTAATCACAGTCACCAGACCGAAACTGGAAATAATTCCAAAGGCGGACGCGGTGAGTGCAAGGAATCCGAAAATTGTTGTCGTACCGGATACGACAAGCGCAATTCCCGTGTTCGTTACAGCTGTTCTCATTGCTTCTGTCGGTGAATATCCGTGTGCTTTCTCTTCATAGAAACGCTCCATCAGCAAAATCGAATATTCCGACCCCGACCCAAGTATCATACAACCCATAACCGCCGTCATCGGCGTGTAAACGATGTTGAATGCGTACATGACAAGTCCGGACCAGCCGATAACTAATCCGATTGTAACCACAGGACCGACGGCTTTGTAAACGTCCTTATAAAGAATAATAAGGGCGAAGAAAACCAATACAATACCCAAAAGGGTCTGCTGGACACGGCCGGATAAGAGTGAAGTCAATAATTCCGTATACGGGACACTGCTGCCTGTAATTGTCGCGGTAGTTCCCGGCGGCAGCTGATGCCATACGATTTCTTCCTGAATAATGGCAACCAGCGTCTTAACGCCGTCCATCGGCAAGTCATTCATTGCAGATCCGATGTTCAAATTCAAAAGCATCATAGAGTTGCCGTATGAATACTGTTCCATAACACTGTCCGGAATTTGTTCGTAAATCGCGCGGACTTCTTCGTTCGTATCCGGAATGACGCCGCCATTGTATTCTTTGACAACGGAAGCCAAACTGTCGGCGCCCAAGACATACATTTGGTTCGCCGTTTGATACGTCCCGAATTCGTCCATCCATTTGAGGACGACAGGCGAGGAAATGTCGGAAGTTTCAATCATAATATTGATTGCTTCGTCACCGCCCATAACAGTGTTCATATGATAGAAATCAATAAGTGCCGGCATATCTTGCGGCATATATGTTTTGAAATCGGTTTCTGCCGGAATTGTTGAATCAGCATAGAAACCTAATGCACCGGTCACGATAGCAACCATGAAAATTGTCTTTTTGTGACGCAGCGTAAAATCAATAATTTTGTTTAAAGCAGATGTAATAACATTGCTTTCATTAACAGTTTCAGTTCCGGTTTCGGTTCCGGCTTCAGTCCCGTGTTTGATTCCTGTTCCGGCGCCGTTTTCAGCAGATGCATCAATACAGACAACATCGGTTTCGTTTTTGTATTTCGGAAGCGGTGAAAATATTTTGCTCCAGAAGGATTTTTTGCCCGTTTCCATTTCTTTTTTCGCAATTTTTTCCGAAAATTTGTCAAAATAATAAAGTACGACAATACCGAAGAAAAGAGCTGCGAGATAACAGCTGACACAGCCGACAATCAGCAATTTCCCGAAGTCCTGAATCATCGGAATGGATGAGGTCAGAAGAGAAATAAAACTGATACAAGTCACGAACAAAGCGGACAAGACGGCGGGACCGGTGTATTTGAATGTTGAAACGACCGCTTCGCCGCGGGTCGTACATCTTTTTAATTCTTCCTCCATACGATTATGGAACTGAATCGCGTAGTCGATACCCAATCCGATCAAAATCGGGAACGCGGCAATCGAAACCATCGTCATATTCAGCTGAGCGATTCCCATGAATCCGAAAGTATAGATTAAACCGATAATAACGACAGCTAACGGAAGCAGTCTCCAGCGAACGCCTTTAAAGACAAAAGTCAGCGCGACAACCATCAGCAGAACAGCAAGTGCCAGCAATATGCCCATGCTGCTTGACATTTCAACATTCATGTCCTGACTCAGCGCGGCGTTACCTGTAATAATCAAGTTGTATCCCGGCGGAAATCCTGAAAAGTTTGCGGCGTCTTTGGTGGCCGTTAAAATATCCGCCTTTTGATCTTCTGAAAGATTACCGTATGAAATTAAAATCAGTGCGTGTGTATCATCGTAAACGATTTGCTCATATACAGCGGGGTTCAAGGCTACAAGGTCCTGAACTTCTTCAACGGTTGACGGGATTTCATTCCGCCCCGTGACCTGCATATTTGTCGCTTTTACTATTGTTGCCGGGCTGAAAACCGAATCAACTCCCGACACGTTTACCATCATTGTTTCAAGCCGCTCAGCAGCTTTTAATGCACCAGGGTCTAAGACGTTTGCGCCTTCGACCATAATAACGATAGATTCCTGACTGAATTTGTCGTTATAGTTTTCAAGATCCTGATACATTTTTGAATCTTTTTGGATATACGTATCCATTCCGGAGTACATCGTAATGGACATTGCTCCGTAAAGACTGATAAAAATTAAAACAATGAAGCCGATGAATACAAGCCGGCGGTTTGTGGCCGCAAATTTTCCCATTTTTTCAAAAAGGCTTGATAAAGAGATAGACATTAAAAATCCTCGACTAGACATTCATTTTTGTGCCGTAATAACGGCAGAATCATACAAATATAATATAAACGGCAGGTTGCGCCGCCGAATTATTAAATTAAGAGATTAAGAATATAAAGATAATAATTATCGCCTGAAATGTTCGCTCAGTTATATAATTACCGTATTTTTAAAAAATTGAATTTAATTTTCTTTATCGTTTTTAGATTAACATGATTTCATCGATTTTTGGTTTATGGGTTTTTGGTTATGGGTTTTTTGTTTTTGGGTGGTTTAAGTTTTTGGGGTTTGTAATGTTTTTGGGGTTGGTTATGTTTGGGTTTGTTTTTGGGGTTTTAAAGAATTCGTTTTCGAAGAATTCAATCGATGTTAATCTGAATTTAAAGAAAATTAAATTCACTTCGTTTTGAATATATCGTTTTTGGATATATGATACATTAATTTATTTCTGAAGGTTCACGTCGGATTTCCGGCGAGGTCAAATTGTTGTTACCTTCAGAGTAACAAATTTTTGGCAATCTCTACAATTTCAGTAAAGTATATAAATGTTGTTGTTACTTTTAGGGTAACAGATTTTTCAACCATTGTCTGTGTTATTACTTTTCATTATATCTCCTATAATTACCACAACGGCAATAATGCCGCTGTCATCGAAAAACAATCAAAAACAAAAAACTCATCAAATTATCATAAATTAGCATAAATTATCAATTATCATAATTTGATTGGAGCGGCTTTACATGGTGGATACTAACTTAATAACGAATCTCAAAAAATTCGGTCTTTCTGAAAATGAAGCGAAGGCCTATATCGGCCTGGTTTTCTTAAAAGAGCCGAGCGTTCGTGAACTGCATGATTTTACGAATATTCCGCGCGCGAAATTGTATGAAGTATTGGACAATCTTGTCACAAAGAGATATGCTGAAATATTGCACGGCATACCGGTTCATTATAAACCGACCGAACCTGAAGATATGATTCAGATGCTTCGGGAAGATTATGAAAAGACTGCAGATGACATTTCACGCGCATTTGAAGAAATGGACATGCAGATTTTCGATGACGATCCTGATGAATTTGTTTCGATTCAATATTTGCGCAGTGAATGGACAGTTCGGAAAAAATTAAACGAGCTTTTGGATGAAACGGATAAAAATTTGATTATTCTTTCCAGATCTTCCGAGATTTTGAGTGACATTGAAAGTGAACTTGTTTCCGTTAAGAAGAGAGTGAATATTCTGATTCTGGTGAACGAATCGGAAGATTACGGTGATTTTTCACTCCCGTTAACAATTTATCCTGAAAATGTCCGCCCGATTCTGAAAGAATTGGAAGAGAGTCATATTGTTAATCAAAGCTGCGTCATTTTCTCCGACTCCGGAAAAGCGATGGCAATCCGGCTGGATGAAACTAAGATGGAAGCGCATTACATTTCTCAATCCATCGTAGAATTTATGTACAAAACAATTTACTATTTCGTCTACAGTGCCGAGGATGTTCATCTTCCCGAAGAATTATTAAAAGAGCCGGCAGCCCGCAAAACACCATCCGCCTGCAAAAGTAATGTAAAATCTTGTGAAGCACATTCCGGATGCGGACGGCGCAGTGTGAAAAACAAATTGAAACAGGCAACGGAAAATTTGAAGAAACCGAATAAGTAAAGATTTCAATAATGAAATTTTTTTGAAGCCGCCCAATTTCTTTTTTAATTTTTCTTTTTATTTTTTGGCTTAAAGAGTTATGAGCGCAGCAAAAAAATGTAAAACGAAATGCTAATTTTATTAATTTTTAAAAAATGAAGTGAATCGCGCGCGACGGCGGTCATATTACAGCGGCGGCAGCCGCTAAAATCGCGAAGCGATTTTCACAAACACCTCCCTCCCACTGCAAAACGGAAACCTGACCCGACCGGAAACAAACACCTGACTCCAACCGGCAACTAAAACCTGATTCCAAGCGGCAGCAAACATCATCCCCGCTGCGAATTAGTTTTGCGTTCGGCAGGTACATTATAGTGTATGAAATGAGTTGAAAATGAAAGAGCGATTTTATTAATTTCTAAAAAATGGTGCGGATCATGCGCGGCGGCTGTCAATATTATAATATTACAGTAATGAGCCGAAAAATCGCAGCTTTCAGCTTGCGGATTAGTTCTAAAGCATTAAAAAAAGAAGGAGAATCGGTTAAAAACCGATTGAAAATAAAATTGAAAAAAAATTAAAAAGATTATTTAGAAAGAGCTTTGGGAGACCTTTTCAAATATCTTCTTTTGTGTCCGGAAGAGGTGAATCTTTGTGCCGGTCCCGGGTGTGCTTTTGCGCTTAAACCGTTTTCGACTTTCTTTGCGTTACCTTTTCTTCCTTTAACTTTGACCCAGATAATACTTCCTGTCTTGCCTATAATCATTCCTCCAGTGAGTGATTTTGTTCCTTAATTAACGTGAATAATGTATGATTGTAATTTACAAAATAATATCGCGCGATATTATCCTATGATATTGTGATGTGTGTTCGGATTGCCGCCGAGAAATCCGAAACGTATTTTGTAAAAATAAAGATTAAAAGAATTAAAATTATTTTTATCTTTAAGGTTTGACTATAACACAGTTTTTCAAATATAAAGGTTACGATTTTATTTTTAGGACAATTACGAATTTTAGAATCATTAACTTTAAAACCTGAAAAACATTTTTCCGTTCATGAAAAAAGCAGAATCCGATTTAGCTTATTTTGCCGATGAAGCGGAAGCGCTGACCGCTTACCCGAAAGATCGGTTTTTGGAGGTTATTTCGGATGTCGGTTTTGAATGCGATTTTTGCGGCAAATGCTGCACGCACGCTTTTAATGACCATGTTTATCTGCTGAAAGAGGATGCGGCAAGAATGATGGAAATTGATTCCGGCGCGGTCATCCCTTCACCATATTTTGATTTTTGCGACCAAGAAGGCCGTTTTTATGTTTCCGGCTACAGTTTAAAAACAAAAAACGACGATGTCGGAAGCTGTATTTTTTTAGAAAACAATCGCTGCAAAATTTATGACAAACGCCCGACAATTTGCCGCGTTTACCCGTATATGATTCACAGAGAAACAGATGACTCGGGTTTGTATGATTGGCGTGAAATCAGCGGTCTCAATGAACATGGGCTTTACGGCGCTGAAATCGGCGAAAAAGAAGGCGCCGATATTTTTGAATTAACCAAAAAATACGAGTCGGGCTATATTTCTCAGGAAATCGAATTTTTAAAAGCCGTATCAGTTCATTTTGATAAAAACAATCTGAAACATATTCCGAAAATTTATGATAAACAAATCCGCGCTTTTGAGAAAGGTGATGGAGTGACGGTTTTTGTCTATCATGACGGTGCATTTCATGAACATAAAGCGCGCAAATAAAAACAATAAAATAAACCCGATTGTGCTTTTTGCCGTGTTGTAAAAAGTGGCGTTGACCGCGCGCGGCAGCGATTGTTGTAATGATGCCGGCAGTGGAACGAAAAGATGTGGAGGTAGCTGTGGCAAACGGAATCGGCAAGGTAACTATGGCAATTAGTTTTGCATAGGCAGGTACATTATAGTGTATGAAATGAGATGAAAAACAGGTGTCAGAAGCAATAGATGTGATTGAAGCAAAGTAATTTAATTTTTCATTGAATTATTAGTCCGAATCCGCAACCTCAATTTCGATCGCTGCGCTCAGCGAAATCTCGTTTTGCGGTCGTATGTGAACTTTTCATTTATTCAAACAAATCGAAACATCCATTTTCAAAAAATAATTTTCGAAAAATAAGACGAATTGATTATTTCAAATCATAAAAAACAAGGCGAAGATTTTTACAAATCTCCAAAAATGCTGTGATTCGCGCGCGAGGCGCCCACCCAAAAAATAATTAGTTTTCTGCTGCCGGTTTTTCATAATACGGATACCGGCTTTGTTTACCGCAGGAAAAACATGTTGTTAAAACGGTGCTGCCTTTTAAACGGACGCGGCAGTTACTTCCGGGGACCA
The DNA here is from genome assembly GCA_030266245.1 of Methanimicrococcus sp. OttesenSCG-928-J09. Lineage (GTDB taxonomy): Archaea > Halobacteriota > Methanosarcinia > Methanosarcinales > Methanosarcinaceae > Methanimicrococcus. Next base: position 1,418 of record JAJDHP010000031.1, on the reverse strand, counting down.
GATAACTGTAACAGTGCTTGCAAATTCTTCTCTTTTGGTCGCGCACCAAACGAACGCGGTAACGCATACCGATCAAACGCGCCAATGTCACATAGCGCTGTGTTCTTTCGGGATGGGTTTTAAAATTGCGGTCCGCCAGCTCAAAAAGAATTTCAATACGCTCTTCGGCGATTTTTTTAGATAAATCCTTATTCTTTTTGCGGCGGTTTTGTGCCATGGATTTCCCCTTTTCAATTTTCCTTTTTTATTATTTGTGTTTTTGATTAAAGGAGTCGATGGCGATTCCTGTATTTTTCAAAAGAGCGGCGGCCAATTCTTGTGACGGCCATGAGCCGAGACCGCAGTCGGGACCTGCATATTTGATGCGGTCGCCGAAAACGCCGTAAAGCTTTTCAAGTCTTTTTTCGGCAACAGTGGGTGTTTCCATGACGGTAACAATTTCCTGCATAATTTCGGGTTTATCCCAAACATTGCCGCCGTATTTTTCGTTGAGTGTTCCAACCATACTGAAAATATCTGTTCTTGTGATGCCGGCGCGGACGAATGTGTCATAATCATTCAAAACATTTCTGTCAATCATGTCAGCGTAAGAAGGCGTTGCGGCAGATTCCATGCCGATGACATTGATTGTTTCGGCTTGACAAGCCAGCTCATAATAAAGCGGCGAATGAATGTGAATTTCAACATCGGCGCCATTTTTGGCTGCTTCTTTTCCGGCTGTTGTCAGCGCAGTGATAATTTCATCGCCCGGCAGCGCTAAATCGGGATTGATGCCGATACTCGGCTCATCAATGGAAACGGTTGCGATTTTACAATTTTGAACGTCATTCATAGCGTTTTTAACAAAAAGATTGACATCTTTCGCGAAGATTTGATAAATGTCGGTGTAAGAGGCGCCGCCGAATTCTTTGAGATATAATTCAGTCGGTCCGGTGACACACATTCGGACCAGCGGTTTTTCGCCTGTTTCTTCTCTGATTTTTTGACAATACAAATCCAGTGCTTCCATTTCAACGGTTCCGGCACATTCAATTTTAAGGTCAAAAGGACCGTTACAGCATTTTTCGTCTTTCATCGGGCGCAGGAATTGTTCAGTCATGTCCCGCGCTTGAGAATAATTCGGAATTTTGACGCCGGCGTCTCTTTTGAATTCAAAAATTTGATTCAGAACCGGAAACAAAAAAGCATCGTCGCTGCGGTCAAAAGCCGCTTCGCTGAGCTCTGTTTTGGAAATGTTTGGCGGAAGCGGAAAACTTCCGATATCGTCAAAAAGAATTTCAGTCATCTGTTATCAATTAGAAACAAGATATATCAATTTTTTTAATGATGGCGGTTGCTGTAATGGAGAGGGCGCCGCGCGCGCGAGCTGTGCCATTTTTTTGACAATTGGAGAAAATGAGAGTCGTTTTTCGTCTCTT
>JAJDHP010000030.1 GCA_030266245.1 Methanimicrococcus sp. OttesenSCG-928-J09 | reverse complement strand
TTTTATCAATATAACACTGCGGAAACGGTTGTATTTTTTGAGAAGTTTACCAAAAATGCAAGATGGAGTTGAATCTGGTTATGATAAAAAAATCTGTGAAAAATAATATATTGCTTTTATTGATTGCAATAACTGTTCTGTTGGTGCTTGCAACAGCACCGGCAATGGCTTCGTATAATATCGAAATGACTTCTACTTGGAGTGGCGATCCTGCTACTCCACAACCAATTGAAGTCTATACAAATAAAAAAGTCTCTTTTAATATTGATGCAACTCGCGAATCCGAGTCGGCTGAATATATTTATATTATAAATTTGGAACATATCGGCACGTATAATGTAACGGATCCAAAATCCGGATTCGATATTCTCAGTTATACTGACAGCAAAGTTTATCCGGATAATATTATCAGCGTCGATCTCTCCAAGGATAAAAAAACATTGACTTACAAAATCAAAAATCCGACATTAATGAAAATTGATGTTGTTGTCGGTGCTACCGTTTCATCTGTTTACCGGGGAGAACCTGTTAAAATTACCGGAAATTTGACCTATGCCGATAGTGGAAGTTCTGCGGCTTCTGATGTTATTTGTTATGCGGTGGCCACATTCCCTGCTATGTCTGCATCAACAGTGGTTAGTCTTTCCAATCCGACTATTCTCCCTATTGGGGGAGCAGATCTTGATTTCCAGTATATCGTTAATACAAATACCAAAATGAGTCAATTATACAGTGCCGGATTGGTTTTTAATACAACGAATCTCACGTTGGATTTCTCAGATGTGAAGATTACAACGAGTGCCGGAACAGATGTCCTGTATGGCTCTTATCTTGATAAAAATACCGCTCCAATTAAGTTTTCCAATTTAGATGAAAACAATCAGCGAAAATATACAATTTCTAAGCTTGTCTGGAATTCACGTTTTAATTTTAAAGCGGTAACAACAGCCAATTTTGAAAATGGTGTCGGTGTCCCTCAACTTGATTTCACCGGATTGAAAGCATCAGGTACGGTTAAAATAAACAATCGTGGTCCTGATGAACCTATTCTTCTGACTTCCGGAACCGGAATCGTATTTACCTCTCCCGCATCTGTATTTGATGGCGAATCCACGGTCAATACAAATGTTACTCTTGCCCGTTCCGTAAATCATGGAAGTTCAAAGTATGTTCTTCCGGATTCCGCAAATGCAACCAATTATACTAACCAAAAATATCAGGAATTATTCAGAAGTTACGTTAAAAGTAATGTTCGTGATGGTACCGATTCAGTAGAGATCACTTATGGAATCCCGAATGATGTTACAATCACACATATTCGACTTCCTGTCAGTGGTAATGTTTACACAAACTATGGTGAAATAATATATGTATCGCCTGCGAATAATGAATATAATCTCGGAAACAAGGGCGTTAATATTGATTTTGTAAATCAGAAAATTGTTTATCATAACAACACTCTCTTACGTTCTATCGATGCTGTTGATATACCCCAAAAAGGGGATGATATCACTCTCAAAATCAACAATGCGTTATTAATTCTTAATTCATCGGGAGATACTGTAAGTTATAGCAGTACATATGCGATTGCTTTTGTTGGAACAACTCATAGTGCAACAGATTCGATTACCTTTTCTGTAAAGACAAATGAATCCGCCACGATATCTTCTCTTCCTTTGGGTGTTTCTCCTGAATATTATAATTCCGCCATGCTTCAAGACCGGTCCGCTTATGCTGTTAACAAGGATAATGTTCAGCTTTCATCTGTAAAGGAAAAAGAGGTATTTTACTATCGTCTACTGGTCAGAACGCCTTATTACCCCGCAGCTTCAACTCACAGAACGAATCCGTTTGATGGGGTTAACTCAGGAGTTTATTCAAATCATGCCTTTTATTTCAGTCTCCCTGAGGGTTTAATCGTTTCAGGCGACCCTGAAATCATCAATTCCAATGGTGGTATTCTTGAATTAAAAGATATTAAAGGCAATAAGATTCAGGCAAAAACAGGAACCATTCTTAATAATATCGATTTTGTTGCCGCTGACCCCGGCAATTTCTCAGACGATGCTTACAAAAACGGATCACTTGTTGAAGTCTATTTTGTAAATGCAGAAAATGATCCGACTTTTTGGGTAAATTCTGCTTTCCAAATTCGATTGCCTGTTGCCTTTGAAGAAGCGCCCGCTAACGGCAGTGTTAAACTTTCCTCTAAAAGTGTTGTCATCAGCACATATGATCCAAAAGCAGTAGGTGTTTACACAGCAACATCTGGCGGCACGAATACTAATATTCCTGCTTACGATTCCTCCAAACTTAAAGCAACAACAAAGGCGGCAGTCCAACAGCGTTATTCTGATACCCAAAGCATTTCTGTTGTCACACCGGGCGGTTTTAATACTTTCTCGGCAACGGCAACAAAAACAGGAAACTTGAGTTATTCGTCTTCTGACCCGACTTCTTATCCTGAATTAAAAGCAGGCAGTTCAAATGAAAAATTCATTTTGACTTTTAAAAATGATTTAACTGCTGACCTGTACGGTAATGTGTCTTTCATCTTGCCGAAAGGGGTAGACGGATGGCAGCCGAAATTAAACGGGGCAAAATTAACTGAAAACGCGACAGGTGCTGCACCTGGAAGTTATAAGGTTCAATATACAAAATCACCAATTAATGCAAACAATATCGGTAAAACTTCTGTTTATAATGTCTCTTCTTTGACCGGAGCTATGTTTGTGTGGAAAGATGCAACAGTTGACGGTCTTGGAAATGTTGAACTTCAAGCCGGTGATTCTTGGGCAGATGTTACAGCTGTCCGCTATAATTTCGAACACACGGACGGCATAAAACGCTTAGATTTGGAATTGCCGTTTTCATTGCCTTCTGTTAACGGCGCAGCTGTAAATTACGGTAAAACGGCACGCGGTCAAACATTATACAGTCTCGGTGACGGCAATACCGTATTAATGACCAGTGATGATACATATACAGCAGCTGTTAAGCTTAAGAAATCCGATGTGCCTGTTGTTTCTTCATTTGACGGCAACGAGGTCCCAACACCGATTTCCCTTTCTCAGGAGGTCACTTACAAAACAGGCACTATTCCTGAATGGTGGAATTTTGCAGTTTACGATGATCAAACAAAAAGTAAATTAAATTCCTTTAAGATTCAATTTGAATCATACGTAACCGGGGAAATCGAGACGGTTTTAGATTTGGATGAATCAGCTCTTTCGTCACTTGCATCTGATTATGAGCCTAAAATCTTCGTAAATCCCGGCTACGATATCGATTTAAATTTCGCTAAAGGGAAGAAATATGATTTGTTGTCCAAAAAGGGTGTTGTCAAAACGGATGTACCCGGCGTATATACATTTACATATGTTACCGCTCAGGATGACGATGGACAATCAACAACTTTCTCACATACTATTAAAATGGTGAAACCGAATACTGAGGTCTCTTTGACTGGTGATCCAAATGTGGCAGTCAAATGGAAAACAGATTTGGGAGTTGATGTTGCAGATTATTTCAAGGATTATATTACAATAACCGATTCGGCAAATGATGATGATAAGGATAAGTCCCGTTTAATCCTCAACAATCCCAGTGTATTTAATGTAAATAAACCCGATATTTATACTCTGGACTACAGCTATACAGATATCGGCAGAAATAAGCACGATTTGCCTCTTAAAGTCGCTGTCTATTATGCGGGCAACGTTACAGGTTCTGTTTCCGGAAACGGTATCCCTCTCTCTGCTTTTGATATGACTATTACAGGAGATATTCAAAATTCGCCGTTGACTGTTCAGACTGCGAATGACGGAAGCTTTGAGAAAGAAATTCTTGCTCTGACCTCTAAACCGACAAAAGCCGAATACACTATTGAGTGGAGCTCTGTTCCTTCAGGATTAAAGACTAAGGCATTTGAAGCAGGCTATGGAAGTGATACTCTTCCAAATCCTCAAACCAATGTCGTCTTTGAGCCTGTTTCAATTACAGTTGATATCGATTATGGAAGCTTACCGACTGATGCCGTTAAAAATGTGATCTTGTATGAATCCGGAAATCTCGGCTCGGGCGATGAAAAATCTCCTGTCGGCACTTCTGTTTCATTTGCCAAAGATGCCGGGCAAGGGTGGTATGATGCAGGTACGTATTTCCTTAAAGCTCAGCTTGAACCTGGTTATAAAATTACAGCCGGAACTGATTTCAGTAAACCGGGGCTTCCTGTCTTGAGTCCCGAGACGGTTGATTTCGAAGTTAAAAATGCTGATCTTACAAAGAACTTGAAGTTGGAAAAAGCGCCGCTTATTGCCGGTACTGTTTGGAACGATGCGAATAAAGACGGTATCAAAGACTTGACCGAAACAGGTATTTCATCCGCAACCGTCAGTTTATTGGCTGCAAACGGCATCGATGTTCTTGAATTTACAGCAACCGATAGCAACGGTGAATATTACTTCGTTGATATTCCGGCAGATACGGATTATTTCGTTCAGATAACTGTTCCGAACGGATTTACACATGCTTCGGCATTTACCGGAACTGATGACCAGAAGATCGACAGCAGTAATAACTATAAGTCTGCCGTTGCTCACCCTGCGGCCGTAGGTGAGCTTCATATCATAGATATTGATGCCGGTTTCTACAGCGAATCCGGAAAGGGCGGCAACGGTTATGGTCAGGCAACGGTTAAGGATTCAACATCTTCCGGCGGCAGCACTGTCATCGATGGCGGAGAAACACAACCCGGTTTCACTGATCCGATTCAGCCGGGATCACCCGCTCCTGAACCGAAAACCTATCCGTGGATACTTCCGGTTTTCATAGTGCTGATCATTGCAGGTGTTGTTATCGTTGTTGTTATTAAAAAATACAAACGATAATGATATTGAAAATGAAATAACTGAAAATAACTGAATAAAATACAAAGAAGAACGTGATGTTCTTCTTTTTCTCTTTTTTGAATCCTAATTTTAATCCGATTCTTTGAATCCTAATTTTAATCCGATTTTTTGAATCCTAATTTTAATCAGATTTTTAGAATCCTAATTTAATCAGATTTTTAGAATCCTAATTTAATCGTTTCTTTTTTGAATCACGACAGAAACCGGAAAATTTTCTGTCAATCTTTAAAACAATCTTTAAAAATTTGATTATTTCTCTCCTGTTTAAAATTTCAACTCTTCTAATTGTTCTCTATTCTTTCAATATTCTATATATACAAAAGTATATATTCAATAAATTTTATGTTTGTATTATCTTATTATATTCGATTCGAAAGTACGTTTTCCTTTGTTTGAATTATCCGACTGTTAAAGGAATACACATTTCGGAGGTGTCATTATGAATTTAAAAAACATTAAGAAATATTCTGTTTTGGTCGCCGTTTCAATTTTGGTTTTTACGGCCATTGTTTTTCCGGCCGCTGCAGAATCAAATCCGGCTGCCAGAATGTTGGAAGGAACTGTATCCGGTAATTATTTGGTTGAAAATTCCGAACAATATGGTATGGATTCAGCACTCTATGAACAAGTCCTTTTTAAAACCGAACTTAAGGAGTTTGGCGGTTCAGATGCTACTCTTCGATTTGCGATTCCCGACGGTGTAACTGTTACGGCTGTTTCATTTCCGAAATTTGATGAAACATATGCGAAATATGGCGATGTTTACGTTTCGGGAAGTCTCACGCCTTTAATTACTCCTGATTTAAATGGGGGTCAGAAAGTCAATTTAGACGGATTAGCAGCGGGGGATGACGTCACGTTAAAATTCTGCGATTTGTCTTTTATTAAGTTTATGGGTTCCGGAAATGCATACACTAAAAATATCGATTATTCTGTTACATTTTATGGGACGACGGATTCAAGTGTCGAATCCGGAAACATTCTCACTTATGAAATCTATGATTTGAGTACGAATCCTGAACAAAAATTGTGTTCTTTAAAAACGACTGTTGTTGATGATTCATATGTTGTTATGTATCATCTGCGGGATGCAAATTATTTGGTAAATACTGATACAAAAGACCCGGTTGACTCCGATGTTGTCTTTAAACCCGGTGATACGTTTAATATGCAGATCAAATTCAAAAGATCTGTTTATCCGTATCAGTCATTCATTTCCGTTGATAAATTTTCCAATCCCGTTGTTTATTTCAGTGTTCCTGCCGGATTTGATGCAGGAACTGCCGAATATGAGCTCAAAGGACCCGTGGAAGCTGTAAAATATGGATTTAAAGATATGAACAAAAAACCTCTTGCAATCACACAACGTGTCATAATGACAGAAGGCGGTCATTCCAATTTTGGAATTTACGGTGATGAAGGCGGTCAATTGGTAGAAGTTCTCATCCGGTTGGAAGAAGATACGGATTTTGATGAAACATTTTGGATTAATCAGGGATTTGATATTATAATTTCTTTGCCCGTTACAGTTTCTTCTGATTATTCCGGATCCGGTATGACATTCGATCCTCAATCTGTTCTTCTTTCAACATGGGATTCAAATGCCCGTCATGCACACGGGCAAGATTGGACGGATGCTAAGGATGTTTCAAAGCTCTTTCAGCTTAACGAATCCAACGGTTTCCCAACTGATTTAATTGCAGCAGGCAATGTCAAAGGAACTGTCAATTACGGCGGTTTTCATAGGGATGCCGAATCTGTCAGCGTTTTAATTGAACCTGCCGCGCCGGTCGATTCTTCATCAACAGGAAGCGGTTCCGGATTCGGGTCCGCTCATGTTGTTGATGCCAAAACAGTTGGCTCCGGCATCACTCCGATTATTCCGGCATCACCGGAATCCGGAAGTTCTGCAAATCCCGGTTTCGGAGCTGAAGTCGGCGGCGAGTATGAATCTGTTCAAGATAAAAAAATAAATGTTTGGGTGCTGATTCTTTTAGCGGTTGCCGGTATTGCCGGTGTCGGTGTTTACAGATATAAAAGAAACAGAGTTTAAACGCTCTTTTCTTTCTTTTTTTTCTATTTCTATTTTATTTCTATTTTTATTTCTATTTAGTTTCTTATCTTGTGCTTGCAATAGGGCAGTTTATTAATAATTTGAAATTATTAGTTACTACTCTAATCAATTTATTTTCGTGTGAATATTTTAGGTATATAAGCGAATTATTTTTGGTGAATATTATGAGAATTAACAGCGACGATAAAATGAAAATTTTCGGTGTTCTTGCGGAACGTTATTTTAAAGACAATCAATGGAAATATTATTCCGTTTCCAAAGACACTGAAAAAATCCAGAAAATTTATGAAGACATCAACACGCAGCACAATGCTTACCCGAGCATTACACGCGACTGGTATGTCCAAAACGGCGGCGCTCGTGATATTCACTTAACAGATTCCTGGGATGAACTTAAAACCGTCGTCGGTTTCTTAAAAAGCAGCCCCGGCTATTTCGACTATTTCGTTGACACCGGCGAACTCAAAGCCTTCTGCATTCTCAGTGCAACTAAAGAGCTTGAACCCGAAAGAATCGAAGTTATTTTAAAAGCACAGGAAGCCGGCATTCGTACGCTTGTCTTTTTAGCGAACGTGCCGAGCGACATTGAAGCAAGCGTTCTTCAAATCAGAAAGAGTGAATGCTGATTCTTTCTTTCTCTTTTCTTTTAGAATCTCTCTTATTTTATTTTCTTATTTTATTTTCTTATTTTTTCTTTTTCTACTTTTTTCAATTTAATTTATTTCTCTTCTTTTTACTAATTTTTTTTAATAAGTCAATTTTGTTTTTTGCTCATGGTTCCACCCGCCGCTGATTTCTCTTTGTTCGGTAATCGTGCTTCCTAATTGCAGTTTCATTTGGGAAGATAGTTTTATATATATTTCTTCTATTATTCTCATTGTCTAATTATTATGTCTTTGTGTTATAATATACTTTCACTTTATAATTTATTATAAAGGGTTGAATCATATGAAAAAAAATACGAAATTTACTACTTTTCTCTGCTTACTGGCAGGAATATTTTTACTTTTGGCACTGATGACTCCGGCAATGGCCGCAAATGAATATACGGTCTCTTACTCCTGGTCTTCGGGTAAAACTACTGAAACAGCGGTTGAATCATTCCAACCGACCAATTCAAGCACTTTGACTTATACGATTATTGCAAGCGAATCATTGTCCAATATTTATTTTATTGCAAATGTGACAGATGAAGACGGCGAATTCAAGCAGGATTTCAAGCCGGGTTTCAAAATCTCCGGTTATCCTAAAACAAATCTTGTTTCCGGCGGCGTAACTGTTGCTGAAATAAAAGATGTAAAATATGATCGGAATGCCGGCACATTAATCATTCCATTGACGAATCCTGCACAACGTTTCTCTATTGATTTGACAATAGAATCTGATGCTTCAACAGTTTATCATGATGAAACAAATAAAATAACAGCCGGTCTTTATACAAAAGTCGGAGACGATTACATTCCGGTTTCAAATGCCGTCATAGCAACAGCAAATAACAAATATCCGCAGATGTCATCCCGCGGCAGTTTCGAACTTCTCAACCCTTCTTTGATGCCGTCAGGAAAATCCGATGTTGATTTGAAATACGTTTTCTATACAACAACAGATATCGGAAGCATTTGGAATACATTGGGTACAAAAAGCTTAAGAGTGAGATTTGATACATTCACACTTAATTTTTCAGATGTTAACATTACGAGCGATGGTGTAACCAAAAATTATAGTCAATGGAAGGCGGACGGTAATTCTCCTGTCACTTTCAAAAACGCTACGACAGGAGGTTATACATCCAAGATGTCTGACGATGGTTTGTCTATTATCTTTATTCCGAATAGTGCAACTTATGATTATTTCAAATGGAATCAAACATTCAATTTTTCTCTAAGCACAACTGAAAATTTCAAATTTAATGGTGAAATTGCTCCCAAAATTGATCTTAAAAATTTGACCGTTTCAGCTGATATGAAAATTAATGACCGCGGAAACGCTGTTCAATTTACAAATATTGAAATAAAAGAGCTCAATAATCCGTCATATTTACTTCCGCATTATACAGCAGGTACTTTGACAGGTGCAAAAAGCGATAAATTAACATCAGTACTTTATGCCGGTTCAAATTCGGGACTCATTATTTCAAATTCAAAGTCTTATGCATCCGATTCTCCTTTCTACTATCAGGAGTTGTTTAAATCTACATTCCGAAACACAATCCGTGACGGTACTGATGAAAAACTGACATTTGGAATTCCTGACGGGGTTGCTGTTACTCACCTCAGAATTCCTAAATCCGGAACAGAAGTGGCAATGTATGATGCTGTTGTCATTCATAAAGATGGAAAAACTTATACAATTAGTAACAAAACCAGTCAAACCATTTTATTATCCGACCTTAAAGCAGACAGCGATAAATCTGCTTTTGTTCCTTATACTTCCGGAGAAGATGTCGTTTTAGAAATTAAAAAATTAATTCTGATTGAAAGAAGTACCGGTGGTACATACAGTTATTCAACAGATCACACAATTTCTTTCATCGGAACAACAGATATTGCTGCAGCAGGACAAATTACATTTGATGTTTCTAATAATTACGGTAATGTCCTCTCTACTGTAAAACCGACTGCTGCTGTTGACTATATTCCTTCGCCGTATTTATCCAATACTGTAAGGTATTTATCAAATTCTGATAAAAATTATAATGAAGCACCAACACTTGTGAGTCGCGGTGATACTTTTTACATGTATAACACCTTTTATGCTTCCTCCTACCCCTACGGTTCTGCACTTCGTGTGAGTCCGACAAATTTGACCGGAATTTATCCGAATCCTGTTATTTATTTCAGTGTTCCTTTTGGATTGGATCCAGGCACTGCACAAATTACAGATTCGGCCGGCAATGATATTATAAAATCCGGTGCATACAAAGACATAAGCGGCAAACCGTTGAATATTACTCAAAAAACATATGATAATGCCGGCTTATATGCGGCTCAAGGCGGAAAACTTGTAGAAGTCAAGATTCATTTAAAGGAATCCGGTAAGGAAAATGATCTGTTCTGGATTAATTCAACCGCACGTTATGCACGGCTGCCTGTTACGGTTTCTCCAACCTATTTAGGTGATTCATTTGATATCGGACAAAACAGTGTTCTCATCTCTTCATGGGATCCGAATGCAAGATATTCTTTAACGGGCGGTGCAGGCGGAACGAACTTTAATTTTACAACTAATACTGTAAAAGACAACTTCAATATGATTTTGGCATACAGCAACGTAAACGGTTCTTATCCGAGTTATTTAATCGATTCAACTGTTTATGTTCAAGAAGATGCGACAGTCGTGTCTTCTGTCGGTGTTAAGATCGGTTCGGACTATGTCTACTATAATCCGTCCAGCAGTGACTCTTATCCGTCTCTGAAAGCAGGCAGCAAGAATGAAATGTTTAAGATTTACTTCTATAATGGATTGGGTAAAACCGTCGGAACCAACGACGACCCTTCAACGATTTACTTTATTCTGCCCGCGCATGAAAATTGGAGGACATCTTTAACGAATGTTTCTGATTTGGATATTAATGAATTTGGAAATATAGATGAATATTCAATCTATTATACTCAGGATTCCCTTTCATATTCAAAGATCGGCAGTTATTCTTTGGGGGAAGCTGCCGGTTTCAATTGGGAAGCAGTTACTGATGTTACTGCCGATACTGTTGATTGGAGTAAGGTGACGGCAATAAAATGTGAATTCTATGATGCGGAAGATAAAAGCCGCTTTGAATTCCTGTTGCCGTTTGAATTGCCCCCTATTGAAAATACCGTTGAATTTAATCAAAAAGCGATCGGTCAGACAATTTATGATGTAAAAGTTGACGGCTCAACGGTTTTATCAAGTGATAAAAGTTATACTGCCGCAGTTTTATTATCTCCGTCAGACCCTCCGGTAATTCATACACACGACGAAGGAGCATTTAACCCGAGTTATCTTGTGGATTATAAAACAAATTCACTTCCGAATTGGTATGATATCATTACACATGATGACTTTACTGAGTCTGTTTCACTTTCAAGCGCCAAAGTCACATTCAAAGATATAAACGGTGTTGAAACTGAAACATCTCTGAATATCGGTTCTTTCTTTAACAGAACTGATTATCCGAAAACAGCCGAATATGAGAAAGGCTACAAATATACAATTAATACTGATTCAGGAATCATCAATCCTGTAACGGATGATAAAATCGGTAATTATACAATCGAATATAAAACAACAAAGGATGATGAATCTAAAATTGATACTGAATCATTCCGCATTCAGATTAAAAAAGAATCGAGTACAATTGTTTTAGATGCTCCTGCCGCTCAGGAAATCTATTCGGGTGATCCAATTCCGAATGGTTTTGATACTTGGGCGGACTATTTCCGAACCTTTGTTTCCGGAACCGATTCAAGTGAAAGTATTACCGATAAAACGAAGTTTGTGTATGATGCAGGAAACAGCACATTTGATTCCGACACTCCCGGAAACTTAAAAGTTTCTTACGGTTATACGGATATCGCGTTGAATACAAAGTATGCTCAAGTGCCTGTTACGGTTAAATATGCAGACGAATTAGTTGTAAAGGCTGTTGCAGCAGATTCACCTGTAATGGATCTTTCAATATCGATTGAAAGTGTCGGTGTTCCGGGTACAAGCTCTTCACCAATTTATGATATTGACAAAAATGGATACAATGCTACAGTTTACGCAACGAAAACAACACCTAATGTTATTAATTACAAAGCTGTCTATTCCAATGTTCCGGCAGGATTAATTGACAGTAATTCCGGACTTGTTACGGGTTCTGTTACATATGGTGTTTCTTCTCCGGTTCACAATTTAGTGTTCACTCCGGCAAAGGTAATTGTCAATTTAAATAATGCAGCAAGTGTTCAAAAGGTCAGTTTGTATCAGGTTGTCGATTCCGGTGATTTGTGCCTTGACTCGATTACGCTTTCAGGTACTGAAACTTTAATTTCATTCGAAACCGAAAGCGGATGGTTTGATGATGAGGAATATTATCTCGTTGCCGAATTGTTCCCTGGTTATGAAGCAACGGGTGCTGATTTCAGTCCGGCAGGCAGTTTAATCTATTTGCAGACTGCTGATTTCAAATTTGACAATGCTGATGCTGAGTTTGATTTGTTTGTCTCTGAATCCACGTTGATTTCCGGTCACGTTTGGAACGATATTAATCGGGACAGTGTACGCGATGATACTGAAGTCGGAATCTCACCCGCAACAGTTAATCTTTTGAATGACGGTTTAGAGGTTCTTTCTTCGACAACAACTGATAACAACGGATATTATTATTTCATTGATTTGGATTTAGATAAGGATTATTTCGTTCAGGTTCATATTCCGGACGGTTTTAATCATATTTCTGAATTCAAAGACGATCAAAAAATCAATGGAAACAATGATTATTCGTCCGATGCTATTCAGTTAGTTTTGGGCACACTTCACTGTACCGATATTGATGCGGGATTCTACTCTCAGAGTTCCAATAATGGTGGTGGAAAAGGAAGTGCAACCATTGTTCCGAATGATTCAATAACTTCTGAAAAACCGGAACAGAGCTTCCCGGCAGACAATACTGAAAAAGAAGGATTTACTGATACAGTTAAAGAAGCGGTGAAAGAAGTTTCTTACTTCCCGATTCTTTTAGTGCTGTTACTCTTGCTTGCTCTGATTTGTCTCGGTGCCGGCTCTAAAATCTATAAGAATCGAAAACAATAATTTAAATAAAAATATTTAAACGCGAAAAGAAGGCTCATTGCTTTCTTTTTCATTTTTATTTATCTTTCTTATTTTTCATTTTCTTGTCTTATTTGTATTTATTTTCTTATAATTTCCTTTCCTTATTCTTTTCTTTCTTTGTTGCCGCACCCTCGCGCGCGAACCGCATCAATTTTTCAAAATTAATGAAAACGCAAGGTTGTTTATTGTATTCATTTTTTACTTCAATTTTATTATCAACTAAATTAAAACGACACTTCTTTTTCATCTCTATTTTATCTTTTCATCGGATCTATTTTATGTTTCGATTATTCACGTTTTTATTAAACGCCGCGAACAATTTTTATATACAATCAGATTATTCCTCATTCATATTATCGTCATGCCGGTCCTATTAATTTAGGTGCCTTTTGCATGCGGTTTTATTTAAATTCATAAGCGACTGTCTCGGACGCGAAGAAACAGGCTGATGAATGTAATTATTATCATTTTTGTAAAAATTGTTAAATTATTTTCACACAATTTATATTAATTTATACAATTTACACAATTTACCCTAACATGAAATTTTTTAATTTCAATCATTTAAACAATAAAATTGGTTAATAAAAGAGGTATACAATGGATTTGGGATACTTGATTTATCTGGCTCCTATCTCCGGTTTGGTCAGTCTTCTTTTTGCAGCGATTTTGGCAAAAAAAGTTCTCAGCGAGGACAAAGGGTCAAAAGAGATGCAGGATATTGCGGCTGCCATTCAGGAAGGAGCTATGGCTTATCTGAACCGTCAATATAAAACAATCGCGATCGTCGCGATCATCTTAACAGTGTTAATCGCTGTGCTTTTACCCAAAGACGATCTGTACAGCGTTAAAGTCGCTATCGGATTCGTTTTCGGTGCTCTTACTTCGGCTGCTGCCGGCTACATCGGTATGAACGTTTCTGTTCGCGCCAATGTCAGAACTGCAGCCGCTGCCAGAAATGGTCTGGAACACGCTTTAAATGTCGCATTCCGCGGCGGCGCTGTTACCGGTTTGGCTGTCGTCGGTCTTTCTATTCTCGGCGTCAGTTTGTTCTACATTATTTATGGCGATGTTGACTTGGTTATCGGATTCGGTTTCGGTGCCAGTTTGATCAGTTTGTTTGCCAGAGTCGGCGGCGGTATTTATACAAAAGCGGCTGATGTCGGCGCGGACATTGTCGGTAAAGTTGAAGCGGGAATCCCCGAAGACGATCCGAGAAACCCTGCCGTTATTGCAGACAACGTCGGTGACAATGTCGGCGACTGTGCCGGAATGGGCGCAGATTTGTTCGAAACCTACGCTGTGACGCTTTTGGCTTCTATGCTCCTCGGCTCACTCGTTTTGGACTCCATCCCCAACGCCATTCTCTATCCGTTAATGCTCGGTGCAGCTGCTATCTTTATTACAATCATTTCCTTGTTCTTCGTCCGTCTCGGAAAGAACAAAAAGATCATGCAGGCTTTGTACAAAGGCGTTGCAGCAGCAACAATTATCAGTGCTGTTGTTTTCTTCTTTATTACTGACTTCCTGCTCGGCGACTACACTTTCTACATCGCAGCCCTTGTCGGTATGGTCATTACGGTTTTGATGGTTATCTTTACCGAATATTATACTTCTACAAAATATCGCCCGGTCAAAGAAATCGCTGCCGCTTCTCAAACAGGCGCCGGCACAAACGTGATTTCCGGTCTCTCTTTCGGTTTTGAAAGCACAGCTCTTCCTGTGATTACAATCGTTTTCGGTATCTTGATTTCATTCCTTGTTGTCGGCGGCATCGCTGATCCGACAATCGGTCTCTACGGCATTGCTGTTGCGGCTGTCGCTATGCTTTCCACAACCGGTATGATTGTCGCTTTGGACTGCTACGGTCCGATTACGGACAACGCCGGCGGTATTGCTGAAATGTCTCAGCAGCCCGAATCTGTCAGAGAAGTTACTGATGAACTCGATGCAGTCGGAAACACAACCAAAGCTGTTACAAAAGGATATGCAATCGGCTCTGCTGCGCTTGGTGCGCTTGCTTTGTTCGCCGACTATAAGTTAAGAGTCAGCGTTGATTCTCTTTCCATTGACAACCCGCTTGTTTTAGTCGGTCTTTTGATCGGCGGTCTTTTGCCGTTTATTTTCACATCTGTGACAATGCGCGCGGTCAGCAAGGCAGCTATGAAAGTGGTCGATGAAGTTCGCCGCCAGTTCCGCGAAATTCCGGGCATTATGGACGGAACCGCAAAACCCGAATACGGCAAATGTGTCGATATCGTGACATCCGCAGCTCTTCGTGAAATGGTTATTCCGGGATTGCTTGCAATTGTCGTTCCTGTTGCAGTCGGTATCATTTTCGGTGCTGAGGCTCTCGCCGGTCTTTTGATCGGTATCATCGTTGTCGGTTTAATGCTCGCGATGACATTAAACAACGCCGGCGGCGCTTGGGACAATGCTAAAAAATTGATTGAATCCGGTCTTTACGGCGGCAAAGGCTCCGAAGCCCACAAAGCAGCTGTTGTCGGCGACACAGTCGGCGACCCGTCAAAAGACACATCAGGTCCCGGCTTGAACGCTTTAATCAAAGTCGTTAACATGGTTGCCATTATGTTTGCCACACTCTTCGTGAGCGGCGGATTAATCGGCCTCCTTTTCTAAGTTAAAACAGTAAGAAAAGAATCTTTTTTCTTTTCTTCTCTTTCTTTTTTTTCAATTTCGTTTAAAAATGTTGGTCGTTTTTTATATTTTTTGAAAAATTTGTGCGGCTCGCGCGTGCGTGCGGCTGCCGGCAGTGGCGGTAACAGCAACAGCAATAGAAAAACGGAATCGGTAAGGTAGCTGTGCCAATTCGTTTTGTATGGGCAGGTAAATGTAATTAAAAAAAGATTAAAAAACGGGCCGCGATTTAATTGATTTTGAGAAAAATTGTGCAGTTCGCGCGCGTGCAGGCGGCTGTTGGCAGCGATGATAACGGTAACAGCAATAGGAAAACGGAATCGGTAAGGTAGCTGTGCCAATTAGTTTTGCATGAGCAGGTAAATGTAATTTAAAAAAGATTAAAAAATAGGTTGCGATTTAATTGATTTTTTTAAAAATTGTGCAGTTCGCGCGCGTGCAGGCG
>JAJDHP010000003.1 GCA_030266245.1 Methanimicrococcus sp. OttesenSCG-928-J09 | reverse complement strand
GACGGTTTCTTGGATTTCTGAACTTTTCTGACTTTGAACAAACGTCTGAACTCAGGGTCCGCATCAAGCAAATTGGTCGAGACAGCGGGTGCGTCAGCATTGACGTTTTCAACAGTTTCTTGAATATTTTCTTCTGTCATTTAAATCACCTTTATTTCTCCACCACATAAATTCCGTCCTGGAAAACACGCGGGTCAAATCTCTTGATTTTGGTTTTCTGTTCGATGTTTGCCGTTGTCTGGCCGACATCTTCCTTGCAGATACCGGAAACAATCACGTTGTTGCCGTTGACCTTGACAGCGGTTTCGCCGACGATCTTAGCGACACGGGGTTTCTTTTCTCCAAGGAAATTGCTGATGACAAAGGTTTTGCCTTCGACTTTCGTCTGCATCGGGAAGTGTGAGTAGACGATGTTCATCTTGTACTCAAAGCCTTCCGTAACGCCTTTAATCATGTTGCTGATGTGAGAAGCGTAGGTGCCGGCCATTGCCTTGTAGCTTTTACGTGCGATTTCGGAGTCGACGACAACTTCGCCTTCACCGATTGTAATCACAAGACCGGGGTAGTACAGCTCTTTCTTGTTTTCGCCTTTCGGACCTTTAACAGTCACAATGTTGTTTTCATATGTGACAGTGATACCGGCAGGGATTTCAACAGTTCTGGAAATTTCTTTTGCCATTGCCATCCCTCTTAATACACATAAGCGAGCAGCTTTCCGCCGACATTTTGTTCACGTGCTTCGTGGTGTGACAAGACACCTTTAGACGTGGTCAATACAAGAACGCCGAAGTTTTTGGCAGGCAAATATCTCTTTTCCCACTTTTCGAAATCTTCAATGCCGAGAGAGTAGCGGGGCTTAATTGCACCGCAGTCATTGATAGCACCGGCAAGTGTCACTTCAAAGACACCGGCTTTGCCGTCTTCGACAAATTCGAAAGCATCAAGGTAGCCGCCTTCTTTCATAACGTTCAAAACATTACCGATAACTTTAGAGGCCGGGCGAATGACACAGGATGTCTTGCCGACAGCTTCCGCATTTTTAATAACGGATAATGCATCTGCCAAGGGGTCAAATAATACCATATCTTGTCACCTCAGCTGTATTTGTTAAAGCCCATCTTCGGGGCAACTTCTCTGAAGCAGTGCCTGCATAAGTAAATGCCGTATTTGCGAACGAGTGACTGCTTGCGACCGCAGCGCTTGCACTCATTGGCACCTCTTCCGAAACTCTTTTTCGTTTGTACCATTTTAAACGACCTCCACACCGTAATTTTCCTTCAAGAAGGAGATGGCATCTTCTTTGTTCATTTTGTGTCCGTACGGGACTTTTCTCTTCTCGATGCGTCTCTTGCTGATTCTGTCACCGGGTCTTTTGAGGACGACAACTACGTCCATACCGAAAACGCCGATGTTAGGATCATACTTCATACCGGGGAAATCCGTGTGTTCTTCAATACCAAAGGAAACATTTCCATTGATGTCGAACTGGGAGTTTCGAAGAGTGTTTTCGACGATGCCTAAAGAGGTTGTGAGGAAGGATTCCGCATTTTCGCCTCTTAAGGTCACTTTACAGCCGATCGGCTCTTTCTTTCTGATACCGAATGCAGGTGCAGTCATTTTTGCGAATGCTCTGACGACTGTCTGTCCGGTGATTTCCGTAAGTATGTTTTCTGCATCGACAAGGTGCTGACCGCTTTCGCCGACACCCATGTGTACAACGACTTTTTCAATGACAGGAGTTCTCATAGGATTTGTCATATTTATTCTCCTAACTTAATCACTGGTTTGTCTTCACCGATTACGAAAACATAGTTTTCGATGGTTTCAATCTCTGAGTCAATTCCTGAAATCTTCACCACGTTGTTCTTGGAACTTCTGATGACGTTGATTTCTTTGAGCGTTCCGACCATACCGCTGTGACGGCCGCCTGTGATCATAGCCAAGTTGCCGACCTTGTATTCCAACTTCTGGAGAATTGCTTTGTCCGGAAGTGAAATTTTAATCGTGTCTTTGGTTTTATAATCTTCAGTAGCGAGGATGTTTGTTCCGTCATGAAGGTTGAGCTGTGTTTTGCCGCCCTTCACGGTAGTCTTGTTCAATATTTTGCAGACCTTAAATTTAGCGCGTTCTTCATCAATTGTGTTGAGATAGAGACGGCCCTTTGAGTCCTGCAGCATACGATAATACTGATTGCTTGCCGGGATTGCGATAACGTCGAAAAGTCCGACAGGGAATTTCAAGCTCTTGCGGGCGATACCGTCAACGAGAACTTTTCTTTCCAAAAGGATGCGTTTAGCTTCCTTAGAATTATCAACAATCTTTAACATGTCGCGCAAAATGACAACGAGCGGAAGGCTTGAGTCTTTGTTGTGCGGACCGGGGCTTGTTGCCGTAATCCATTTGTTGGTCTTTTTCGGGACTCTCCAGCTGGTCGGCATTGACATTCTCTTTTGGTGCATTTAACTCACTCCTTTCCGCGAATGCGTGCTTCGCGCGTTTTGTCTTTCAATTCAAGTTTCGTGATCATCACGACAGACGGATAAACGGGTCTGGGGACTTCTTCACCGTTCACTTTGGTGGAGACGACGCCGGCCACGTGAATGGTTCCTGCGTGAAGGTCGACTTTTTCGACTTTTCCGGAAACGCCCTTGTAGTCGCCGCGCATAACAGTGACAGTGTCACCGGTAATGACGGGAGCGGAACGGGTGTTGTATTTAACGGATAAGTCGCTGCTGAGGCGTGCGCCCATGAATCTCTGCTTCTGGTGGAGCGGGGCGTTGTATCTTGCCTTTCTTTGTTTTCTGGGTTGTTTGGATGTCTTTAACATTTGTAATCACCTCAGACAACAATGGATGCGGTTGTACCGACTTTGGGGAAACGTTCTGCAACTTCTCTTGCAACCGGTCCTTTGATGTCGGTTCCTTTCGGAACACCGGATTCGTCGACAAGAACCATCGCATTATCTTCGAAAGTAATGCGGATGCCGTCAGGTCTTCTGATTTCCTTCTTTTGGCGGACAACGACAGCGAGGAAGATTTGCTTTCTCATTTCAGGTGTTCCCTTCTTAACGGAAACAACACACATGTCGCCGACACCGGCGCGCGGGTATCTGTTCTGAACACCGCGGTATTTTTTAACGGAGATAATCTGAAGAACTTTAGCGCCTGTGTTGTCAACGCAGTCAATGCGTGCGCCGGCGTTTAAGGCTCTCGGAATGTTTGAGCGTATGGCTTTCATTCTTTAACCTCCTCGACTTTGACAACGACAAATGACTTTGTCTTACTGATCGGGCGGCACTCTGCAATTGTCACAACATCGCCGACTTTTGCGTTTAAGCAGTGGGGATTGTGTGCGTGCATGATTGTGCGGCGCTTTTCATATCTCTGGTACTTGGGTACCATTTTCTCATAACTTCTTTCAATAACGACGGATTTGTCCATTTTGGTGCTGACGACGGTGCCGACCAGGATCTGTCCTCTGACGGGGAGTTTTCCGTGGAACGGGCAATTGACGTCATCGCATTCCTTTGTGGGTTCCGGAACGTCTAATCCAATATCTCTTGCCATAAATTAGCCTCATTTTCTTGATTTCTTTAAGTTCTTAATCCGATTTTGGGGTTGTGAGAGCGTGATGTTTCCATCGATTTTTACGGATATGTTACGGCCTGTTTGAGAGATCCTTTCCGGAATTGTAAATACAAATACCGTTCCTTTTTTTTGTACGGTAATGAGACGAGATTCATCATCCGTCTCAATTGTAATCATATTTCGAGTTTCATCAACGACGAAACCGGAAAGACCGTTTAATGTCGGGTCGCAAGAACTGTCCACCTTAACGAGAAGCCCGATCAATTCGTGATAGGGCAACTCTGCAGGTGTGATCTCAATTTGTGTCATTCGTTATGAATTATCTTTCATCTCAACTTGAATCGTCTTGATGCGTGCAACCGTTCTCTTAATTTCACCGATGCGTCCCGGGTTTTCGGGAGCGCCGCCGGCGGAAGTCAAAGCGCGTTCGCGGATCAATTCGTCGTTCAATTTTTTGATTTCATCAATTCTTTCGTCTGCTGACATCTTACGGATGTCGCTGGTTCTTAAGATTGCCATTATTTCTTAGCCTCCTTGTGAACACGGGCCATCGGGTGCCAGTAGTCGTATTCGTTGTGTTTGTGCTGCCAAACACCTTCAACCAGTCTTCTGATTTCGTTGATGTCGGAATCTTCAACAACGATTTCATCTTCGCTTCCGGCTTCGCCGTCAGCGCAGACTTCTGCTTCAATCACAGTTTCAACGACTTCTTCAGCGACAACTGCGCCTTCTTCGTTAACGACTTCAGTGACTGTCACTTCTTCAACGACAATGGTTTCGGGTTCGCATGCTGCTTCTTCTGCTGCGGGTGCGGCGGTTGTTGCTGCTGCGGGTGCTGCTTCTGTTTCAGAAACTGCAGCTTCGGCATTGTCTTCAGCGGGTGCTGCCAAGACGCCTTCTTTCATTTTGAAAGCGTCCGGTAAGATTGCACCGGGCTGAACGATTTTAACACGGCATCCGAGTGTACCGAGTTTCTTAACGGCAACGGCGTAGCCGGTGTCAACGATCTGCTCTGCCGGGTGGCCGGAGTGCTTCACATATCCGTCAATGAATTTTTCGGTTCTGGCACGGGCGCCGGTCAATTTACCGGAGATGATAACTTCACAGCCGAGTGCACCTGCTGCCATAACGGCGCGGATGGTGTTGGTACCGGCTTTTCTGAAGTACCAGCCTCTTTCAATTGAGGAAGCCAAACGGTTGGCCATAATCTGTGCGTTGAGCTCGGATTTTTTAATTTCCTGAGCATCGATTTGGGGGTTGTCGACACCGTAGATGTCAACGACGTCCTGTGTTAATTTGCGGATAACCTTGCCGGCCTTTCCGATAACCATACCGGGTTTTTCCGAGTAGATGGTGATCTGGGTGCCGAGAGGCGTTCTGCTCATGTTCATTCCGCCGTAGCCGGATCTGCCGAGCTGCTTTGCGAAATGTTCATCCAAAGAAGCCTTGGTGTAACCGTCTTTCACGAATTTTTTCTCTATTGCCATATTAGAGCACCTCGCTCAAAATGATTTCAATGTTCACCGTGGTGGTGTTTTTCGGGGAGGCGCGTCCGCGAGCTCTGGGGAAATATCCGCGAATGACTCTTCCTCTGTTGGCACGGATGCTTTTGACATACATGCGGGAGGGTTCGAGTCCTTTGTATTCGGCGTTGCTTTCCGCGTTTCTCAAGACTTTTAATACTTCAACGGAAGCGTTGACGGGGTATTTACCGTTAGCCATCGGTCCTTTCTTGTGACCGGAGCCGTCAGTGTGTCTCTTAAACGGAACTGCCTTCTTCATGACAACGACATCGTTAAGGAATGCCTGAGCTTGTGTCAGTTTCATTCCCTGAATGTGGTGGCAAATTTCTCTCGTCTTTTTGAAAGAGATATGGAGTTCGGATGCTGTTGCCTTGGAGGTTGTCTCCGGATCGGCTTTTACTGCATAGTTAAGTCTTCCCATTCTTCACACCTCACTTCAACGGAACGAATTTACTGGAACGCGTTGCACCAACACCGGCGCTGCCGTGGGACACTCTGTGTCTTGTCGGAGCGAATTCGCCGAAGCGGTGTGCGACCATTTCCGGCTGGATTTCAATGTCGACGAACTTTTTGCCGTCATAGACAGAGATAACTTTTCCAACCATTTCCGGCAAGATAATCATACCACGGGTGTGGGTTCTGACTGTCTTTCCTTCCCTCATGTCCGCAAGGGCTTTCTTTTGGACTTCGGTAAAACCTCTTTTAATCGTTCTTCTCTCGCGTGAGGGGAGAAGCTCTGCGAATTCCTCAATGCTTAAAGCCTGAAGCTCAGCAATGGTTTTTCCGCGGTAAGTATACTCACCCTTACGCTTCGGTAATCTTGATGATCCTGATTTTTTTGCTGCCATAATATCACCTTAACGTCTCTTTCCGGTTCTGCGCGCGGCAATGTGACCGACTTTAGCTCCCGGGGGTGCGTTTCTGCTGACTGTTGTCGAACGGCAGGGGTGCTGTCTGTTACCGCCACCGAACGGGTGGTCTCTCGGGTTCATAGCGACACCTCTGACACGCGGGAATCTTGTTGCACGAACTTTCATTTTGTGGAATTTCTTACCGGCTTTAAGGAACGGTTTTTCAACACGTCCGCCGCCTGCAACAACACCGATTAATGCACGGCATTCGGGGTTGAACCATTTCAACACGCCGGAGGGCATCTGAACGGATGTTCTGTTGTCTTCGTGAGCGACAACTGTTGCGTAAGTTCCGGAGGATCTTGTGAATTTTCCGCCGTCACCGGGTTTTCCTTCAATGTTGCAGACCAAAACACCCTCGGGGATCTTTCCAACGGGGAGGATGTTGCCGGCTTTCACTTCAGCTTCGGGGCCGCAGGCGACTGCCTGTCCGACAGACATGCCTTCACAGGCGATGAGAAGCTGGGATTCACCGTTATCAAAGAAGACTTTGACAATAGGTGCGGCTCTTGCGGGGTCGTGTTCTACATCGATGACAGTACCGTTTAAAGTTGTACCGGCAGCTGTCACGGGGTGCATTAATTCTGCTTTAAATTTATGAGAAGGTGCGCGGAAAGTCGGGCTTCCTTTACCTCTTCTCTGTGCGATAATTCGTTTACCCATTTATACCACCTTATGCCAATCCGAGCCTGGTTGCAATTTCGTGGGCTGCATCCGGCTTTTCGAAAGTAATGATTGCTTTTTTCTGTCCTTTCATGGTGGTCATGGTTCTGACGTTTGTGACCTTAAAACCGTAAAGCTCTTCCATGTCGGCTTTGATTTGGTGCTTGTTGGCACGGAAGTCGACAATGACCTGAAGTTTACTGTCTTCCATGTGGAGCATGGCCTTTTCTGTAATGAACGGATATTTAATCGACATCATTCCAAAACACCTTCCTTCTCTGTGAGCTGGTCAATGGCTGATTTAGTCCAAACAGTCAAACGGCCTGCGTGTGTACCGGGTGCGAGAAGCTCTGCATTGAGTTCTGCAACGGTTGCGATGTCAACGCCGGACAAGTTTCTTGCGGCTTTGGCAACGGCAGCGCCGGGGCCTGTAACGACCAACAGACTTTTTCTGTTCTTGTATTTTCTTCCTCTCATCTTACCGCGGCCGGCACGGATGTTGCGGCCTTCTTTGGCACGGATAACATCTTCGTAAACGCCGATGGCTTCAAAGAATGAGACGACATCTTTTGTTTTGGAAAGTGCTTCAAAAGCATTGTCGGCAACAATCGGAAGTTCTTCGGTCATGAAAATGTGACCGCGTGTGATGACGAGATCTTCGTTGCAGGTTGCTGCAATTGCGGATCTGACAGCCATGCGTCTTTCCTTTTTGTTGACTTTTTCGGAGTAATCCGTTTCGGGTTTTGGCGGGTGGGCACGGCGACCTCCTTTTGCGTGAGGGATACGTGCTGCACGGGAGCCGTTGACAATTCTCGGGACGTGAGAAGCGCCGCGGCCGGAACCCCAGCCTGTTGCAGAGGTCTGCATACCGGCGTAAAGTGTGGGACCGTACGGGTGTCTTCTGTTTGCCTGAGCGGCCAAAACGGCTTTCTTGATAAGGTCCGGGCGGTAATCTTCTACGAAGACTGTCGGAAGTTCAACTTCACCGACCGGCTTGCCTGATAAATCTAAAATTTTTGCTGTTGCCATTTATTTCACCCCTGCTGAGACTGAACACTGATGTGAACGATTTGCGGTTCGCCGGGCTGTGCTTTGTGGTATCTGATCGGGTCTCTGATACGGATCAATCTTTTGGCCGGGCCGGGGACGCTTCCTTTGATAAGGATGTATTCGCCGCTGACGAGACCGTAGTTGATAATTCCGCCTGCCGGTGTAATTTCTTCACCGTTTTCGCCGATCTTCAAAATACGTTTGTTGTATTCGGTTCTCTGGTGGTAGCCGGTCTGACCCATTGCGGGGACTTGCCACTGCACGTGTGCGGGGCGGAACGGACCGAGTGTACCGATTTGTCTCAAGCTGCCCTGACGGGAGTGTTTTCCTTTCATGAGGGAAATACCCCATCTCTTAACGGGGCCCTGAGTTCCTTTACCGGTTGTGATGGCTGCTGTGTCGACGATTGCGCCGTTCTTGAAAACATCGGAGAATTTGATTTCCGTGCCGAGAATCGTTTTGGCGTATTCGAACTTTGCGCTCATGTCGGTACCGCTGATGCCTGTTTCCATGACATCGGGAACTTTCTTCGGGACACCTGTGAGTGTTTTGGGCTGTGTGTATGTGATGACACGGATGTCTGTCACTTCACCGCTTGCGATTAATTCTTCGATCTTGGCGAATGCATCTGCTGTCTTGTCGGTTTTGGGGACGCGAAGTCTGCGTTCCATTTCCGGTTCAAGGGCAGTTGTCCAAGCTTCTGCTGCTGCGGTTTCGCCGTATGTGTTTTTCACGTACGCGCGGATGGCAGCGACACGAATTGCGGGGGTTTCGATAATGGTTACCGGAACTGCAATTTCTGCGCCGTTGGTAAGACTGTTCTTAATATCATCAACCATGATGACATGAGTCATACCGGCTTTGTATCCTGCAAATGCCTGTAATTTGGGCTCACCCGAGGTTTCCGGCCAGGATCTGAATCTGGGGACGTGGCTCTTTGCTCTCTTGCGAGGGCTGTAAGCGCGTGAACCTCTGTCAGGTCTGTGTATGCTTGACATTTTTTGACTCCTTTGGTTATACTGTCGATACCGGGAGCAAAAACAACAGGGTCAGAAGCTATGGAAGATTAAAAACCGATCAAAAACAAAACTGACGACAGGCAAAAATAAGCAAAAAGCGCTCGGGCGGCAATCATCTATCGGCCCCCGTTCTAACACTTCAGTATGACTATATTATTACACTCATCGATCAGATGCCAAAATGAGCAATGACGCTCATGACGGTAATTCATCTAATAATTCAATCCATCCACAACATCGACAACGAAAAATATTAATGATAACATTTTCGTGTTTTCCGCCTTCGAAAAGGCAAAATCGGGCATTCGTGAATTGGCCCTGACACTTATGTTGTTCCTACAATTCTCACCGGATTAATATTAGACAAGCGGATTTTTCCGACTTGTTAATAAGTAAGACGAACCGAAAATAGAATAAGTTGTATTTAAAGATGTTCCCCGAAAAAGGACTGAAAGAAAATGAAAAAATAAAAACAAAAAAAAGAAAAAGCGTGAAAAACACGCTCATTCTATAAAGATTCGGAATCACAATCAAACTTTGCTTCTCACACTCAAGAAATAAGCAACGCCACCGATAACGATAATCAGCCCACCTCCGAGAATCAGATACAATTTCCAATCCGGACCATTTTCCGAATTATACCCGCTTGTGCCGCCATCGATTGAATTTGAATCAGACGGGGAAGCATCCGGAATTTCAGAAACACCATGAATTTCATCGTCTTTTAAATCCGGAATTTCGGAAGTTGAATTAACGACAACCACGCTGCCGGTTCCGCTGCCACTTCTGCTTCCGGGAGCCGGTTCTTCATATTGCTGGCTGAGTTTCGGATAATCGCGGTCTTCAAGGATGAACCAGGTTTTTTCGGGATCGTAGGAAGAAGAAATCGACCAGCCGTCACCTTCAATTAAACCGCCATCTCCTGTTTTAACGGTAAACGTGTTGATTGATTTCATTTGAGCAGGAGAGACGGGAGTTCCGTAGCCGTTATCTGCCCCATCACCTTCGACTTCGATGTAGAAACAATCTGTAATAGCCGGAGGTATCGGATCATAAGAATCATCAAAATTACCGAGAATTCCACCGATTTGATTACCGGTTGCATCTTTAATTAATGAAACGGAACCAGATGAATAAGAATTTTTAATTTTTGTGGTTGAATAACAGGTAACACCGACCAAACCGCCAACAAAGTCATTGCCCGTGACATCACCTGTAGCATAACTGTCCGAAAGAATACCAACAAAGTCACCGACAAATCCACCGACATAATCATTACCAGTAACAGAACCGGCAGCATAACTTTCAAAAATCTCACCGTTCATAAAACATCCGAGAAAACCGCCGGTCCAATCATTGCCGATAACAGATCCTGCAGCATAGCTTTCAGAAATATAACCATACCCAATATATCCGAGAAAACCGCCGGTACAATCATTACCGGTAACAGATACTGCAGCATAGCTTTCAGAAATATAACCAATGCCGACATAATGAGGACCGGGACACTCAGGATCTATACAATCGGGGTCGCCGCAATCGGGTTCATCATAACCAACCCATCCTGCAAGACCGCCGACGCAAAAATTACCAATAACAGTTCCCGTGGAATGACATTTAGAGAGGTTACCTGCTCCAAAAAAGCCGACCAGACCACCGACATAATCATTTCCCTCAATTGAGCATCCGTCTTTTATTTTAACAGAACAGTCAGTTATATTTTGAGATTCATAAATGTCATATGAAGAACCGACTAAAGCTCCGAAATAATTGTTTTCATCATTTGTCAAATTTCCTTCAGCAACGATATTGACATTTTTAATTTCAGATGTGCCGCCGATGTTACCGAATAAACCGTAACCGTCATAATCCGGGTCGGCAGAATTTGTTTTTTCAAATTTTGTATCTTTTGTAAAAGTAATTGTCTTCCCGTTACCGTCAAATGTGCCGGTAAACGGTTTACTATCATTACCGATGGAAACCCATCTGCCTTCGTCAATTGAAATGTCTGCCATAAGAATATAGGGAGCGGACATTATCCATCCCTCCTTGTAACTTTCATTGCCAATATTCTTTAAATCATCAATGTTCCAAATTTCCTTTGGCTGCATTGCTGTTGCTGTTCCGCTCAAAAGCAAAAGTACGAATAAAATCGTTACAAGTAAAACGATCGGTTTATAATTCATTATGTAAAGCCCCTTTTGTTCCTTTCATCATTATCAATATTATTTAACCCAAAAATTATGTGCCAAAAATAAAAAATTCAACTTAAAAAATAATTGCAGACATAAATGAACAATTATTAGATATAATCTTTTTTAATACAGTAGAGGAATACTTTTTTGGGGCAGAATTCAGTTTTAGTTTACTGCTTGGAGTCAGGTTTTAGTTTCCATATGGATTGAGGTGTTTATTGAAAAATCGCTTCGCGATTTTTTACGGCTACGCCTCTGAAAGCAGGTGCCGGACGCAACCGTTTGGAATCAGGTTTTAGTTTCTTCCATATGGGTTGAGGTGTTTATTGAAAAATCGCTTCGCGATTTTTGCGGCTGTCGCCGCCGTTACCGACACAACCGCTATCGCCGCGCGCGAGCTGCCCGATTTTTTGAAATAAACGAAAAAACAAACCACACTTTTGAAAAAAAGAAACAAAAAGAAAACGAATTTTAAAAAAAGAAAAAAAGATTCAAAGATAAAAGATTCGGAATTCAATCTTTACCTTGATTTTTTTCATTTTGATTGACATTTTCCG
This sequence comes from Methanimicrococcus sp. OttesenSCG-928-J09, assembly GCA_030266245.1. Classification (GTDB taxonomy): domain Archaea; phylum Halobacteriota; class Methanosarcinia; order Methanosarcinales; family Methanosarcinaceae; genus Methanimicrococcus. The sequence goes on along the minus strand of JAJDHP010000003.1, from coordinate 65,727 downwards.
ATTTTTCATTCTGCTCGACAACCCGAAGCGTTCTTTTCCTTGGATTCGGATTGAAATATTGCGTAAATCGGCCGATCGGATTGTGCCGGATTTCTTTGATTTCTTCTTCTCTTTGAACCTTTTTTCGGCCGAACTTCAATTTTGTTTTGCCGTTTTCGGAAGTCCAATAGAAATGACGGCTGATTAAAACGAACAAACCGCCAAGAACCGGCGTCAGAATGGCGCAGACTGTAAACGTAATCGCATAATAAGAGAGAACGGATTTTCGGTAAACCGATCTTGCATTTAAAATGATTTGGGCGCCGAGATCGTAATCCAGGTTTCCGGGAACGGCTTCGGAATTGAAATACGTTCGGTTGACGGCATCAATATAAGACTTGGCGTCATCGAATTTTGAAACGTGTTCGTAATAAATCAAACTGTCTGTGTTGGCCGGCTCTTTGGGTTTATACAAATATTGAAGCTTAATATTGGGCATAAATGAAGAGAGAGCGGCAATGATTGCAATAAGGGAAAAGAAAATGAAACACCAGAAATAAATCGTTGCAAGTATGTGCCGGTCAGGCGTCTCATCGTAAATTCTGAAGCCGCCGATAATCAAAACGCCGAGAAGCGTCACAACGATTGTGTTTTTCGCCTCAGCATAACGAAGCCTTTCAAGAATCATACTATACGTTTGATACAGAAAATTTCTCACAAAAATTCCCTCTAAATTGCTAAATAAATAAAAATATGAATATTATAAATATCGGCTTTGAAGAATATATATTTTGTCAATTCCTGAAAAGAAAATAAGAACAGGAAAAGGAAAATTGATGAAAAATAATTTTAAGAATCCAAAAAGTAATCGGCAGAAAATAGAACATATAGAATATTTAGGGAAAAAAACAGCAAGTAAGTTTAAGTACGATTGAAGTTATAAGAAGGTATAAAAAGTATACTAAACTAAATTAATACTATAAGGATATGATAACCAGATAATATATATTCCTGATTTATTAATTTATTAATAAATAAAAGGAAATATTCAAATGGCTGTATTCAAATGGTTAGATCCTTAACAACAATAACGAAATTGAATCGAATTAAGTGTATAAAAAGCGATACAAAAACAGAAAAACTAACCAAACTAAAAATAAAATTAAAATAAAAACAAAATCAAAAATAAAAAAAAACGTAAGTGAATGGGGAAAAAATTCATTTCCATAAAAATGAATTTCATAAAAACGAGATCTCACATCACTTATGAAAAACGATACGGAGTTGACTATTTGATTATAGGAAAAAACGATAAATACGAAAAATATCCGTCACAACCGAATTCTCAATTAACCCCGGCAGATGAGGAAATGAAGATTAAAAAAGATTCTTTTGAAGCGCTGAAGCTTTTTGAAGCAGAAATCGGCTATTCTTTCAACAACATTGAGTTGCTGCAAGAGGCGCGGATGCAGGCATCAAACAAAAGAACCGCTTTTTTCGGGGATGCCGTTTTAGATTTTATTGTCTCTGAATTTTTATTCAAAAACTATGCCGAATTAGATCAGGGACAGTTAACGAATCTGAAATCTCATTTAGTTTGCGATGAAAAACTTGAAAAAATTGTAAAGAAAAACGGCTGGGACGAATACCTGATTCTTGAAAAAGGCATCCCGGGAAAATCTAAAAAGATGAATTCCACATTTTTAGAAGCGATTGTCGGCGCCATATATTTAGACACAGGCATGGGATCGACAAAAAGATTTGTCTGCCAATTCATTTCCACTTTAAAAGAAGCGGAAAAGTCAATGAAAACGCTTGTATCTCCGAAAGTCAAGCTTTATGAATTCTGCCAGCAGCGTTATCACGGATTCCGCCCCGAATCATTTATGGTATCAGAAGAAGGTCCCCCGCACGACAAAACGTTTGTGATGGGCTACATGCTTCCCAAAGATATCACCGGATTAAAATCCGACATATCCGGCGAAGGTGTCGGCAAAACAAAGTCAGACGCCGAAACAAAAGCAGCGGAAAAAATCAACAGCCGTTTGATTCGCCTCGGCATCATGGAAAAAGAGTAAATATTATTTTTCAAAAAGCGTTGAATTTTTAAATCAACGGCAGATTTGAAGACGAAACGTTTTTTTGATTTTTGTATTTCCTTTTATTGTATAATATTGGCTGGTATATGCTGTAGTTATTGTCGCAGCAAGCGGTCTGCGCGCGCGAACGGCATCATTTTTACAAAATAACAGAAAAATCCAATCTCGTTTTTTCACTTTTATTTCATTTGCCGGGCAATATTTTCACCGCGGACAACAAATCGTTAAATAAATTTCCTGCGAATATCAAACGGATGAATTATATCGCCGCCAAAAAAATGATTCTGCCGGTTAAATACGAAATTGATCTTTTCGGCAGCACACATATGATGAATATCTATCGCGGCTGCGACCACGGCTGCATTTACTGCGATTCACGAAGCGAATGCTATCAAGGCGGTCGCCCGGCGGGTGATTTCGGAACGGTTCATGCCAAAGAAAACGCATTAGCGCTGATCGAACAGGAACTTCAAAACCGCAGAAAAGCGAACGCGTCTGAAATGGTTGTCGGAACAGGATCAATGAGCGACCCATACAACAGTTTTGAAAAAGAGTTGGAGCTGACACGAGGAGCATTGCATCTTTTTGATAAATACAGATGCGGTGTCGGCGTCATTACAAAATCGGCGCTGGCGGCAAGAGATACCGACCTTTATTCCCGGATTCAAACGCATTCGCCGGTCAATGTCGGCATCACAATAACAGCGGCGGATGAGGAGGTTTGCCGGAAGATTGAACCAAATGTTTCAACAACAGCGGAACGCTTCGGCGCGATTAAAATACTTGCTGACGCCGGTGTTTTTTGCGGCGTTCATATGAACCCGATTCTGCCGTACATTACAGATTCTGAAGAAAATGTTCGTCGGATTGTTGAAAAATCAGCGGAAAACGGCGCCCGCTATGTCCTTTGTTACAGCTTCGGGATGACGCTTCGAAAAGGAAACCGTGAATATTATTATGAGAATTTAGACAAATAGTGGCCGGATTTGAAAGAAAAATATATGAAAATTTACGGCAGCAAATACGTTTGCAATTGTGAAAATGCGAAAGAACTGGCCGCTGTTTTTAAAAACGAATGCGAAAAACACGGTCTTTTGTACAAAACGAAAGACATCAACCAAGCTTGGAAAAAACAGAAGCCGACGCAAAAACATTTGTTTGACTTTTAAAATGAAATGATTATATCCGATTGAACCCATATAAAAATCAGATAAAATCAAATAAAAATTAAATAAATATTTGAAAATTTTTTGTAGAAATATTTGTAAAATGTTTGTAAAAATGTTTGCTGCTTTGGTGAAATCATGGACTGGACCTTTCTTCAAGAATTATACGCTGTTTTTTTGATCGCCGTTGTCATCGTCAACACTCTGGCAATGCTGACAATCGTTTTTTATGAAAGAAGAAGTCCGCAGGTTGCTGCCGCTTGGATTCTTCTATTAATATTCATTCCGGTACTCGGCTTTTTCGTCTATGTTTTTTTCGGCCGCCATTTATACGGGAAATACAAATACGGAAAGAAAACAAAAGCGGATAAAGGGTTTGAATTTATTTCATCTTACCAGTTCAACCGCCTGAGAACAACAGATTTTACACTTTGCGACGCCGCGAAAACCTTTGAGCCGACCATCGCGCTCCTCCTGAATCAGGATCATGCAATGTATACCGATAACAATGACATCGAAGTTTACATTCACGGCGAAGACAAATACATGGCAATGTTAAACGCAATCGAAGAAGCGAAAGAACACATTCACATGGAATATTATATCATTCGAAACGACGCGCTCGGACAGAAAATAATGGATGTTCTGTCAGAAAAAGCAGCGCAAGGCGTTGAAGTCCGCGTTTTGTTCGATGCGGTCGGCGTTCATAAAGTCCGCCCTTCTTTTTACAAAAAACTGCGTCAAAACGGCGGCGATGTACGCATTTTGTTTCCGCTTTTGATACCGTTTGTCAACACGCGTATAAACTACAGAAACCACCGCAAAATATTGGTTGTTGACGGAAAAGTCGGCTTCATCGGCGGCTTTAATATCGGCGTCGAACATCTGGGGGAAGGTCCGCTCGGCTACTGGCGCGACACACACCTTCGCATTCGCGGCGGAGCTGTTGCCAGTTTGCAGCGCCGCTTTATTATGGATTGGAATTTCGCAGCTAAAGAAGAAGCGATTACGGATGATGCCAAATATTATCCGAACGAAATAACGGATGCAGGAATCGGAAACAAAGCGGTTCAGATTGCGTCTTCCGGACCGGATACGAACGGGACGGCAATTTACAGCGGTTTTTTGAGCTTGGTCGGTCAGGCGAAGAAGTCGATTTACATTCAGACGCCTTATTTCATCCCCGACCAGAGTGTTTTTGAAGCGCTTCGCGTCGCGTGTTTGTCGGGAATTGATGTGCGTATCGAAATTCCGTGCAAACCGGATCATCCGTTCGTTTATTGGGCGTCTTATTCATATCTCGGCGACCTGATTCGTCTCGGCGCGAAAGGATATACTTATGACCGCGGCTTTATTCACAGCAAAACAGCAATTATTGACGGTGAAGTGACGACAATCGGCACCGCGAACTGGGACATTCGCAGTTTCAAGCTGAACTTTGAAACCAACGCTTTCGTTTATGACAAAGAATTCGGCGAAAAAATGAATCAGATTATTTTGAACGAATTGGAAACCGACTGCACCCACGTGACGATTGAAAAATATAATCAAAGAACGCTCAAAATCAGAATTAAAGAAGGATTCTGCCGTTTGATTTCGCCGCTTTTATAAACAGAGATAAATGAAAATCGGTTCAAATATTTTCAAAATTGAACACACCATATTTTCTCTTTTTCTTTCCCAATACAGTATTCACAATTTTAAAAAGATATATTGAGAGTATAAAAGAATAATACAATCCTATTTTATGAAAATGTTTATATACCATATTCGGCATGGTTGGTTATTAGAACATATTATTAGTAAATAAGGATTATATTAAAATGAAAAACAAAACGAAACAAAAAACAAGGAGAAAAGGATTATTTCTAATAATCTTAGTTTTGATGTTGACAGTAACCATTCTGCCGATTGCGTCTGCTGAAGCACCGGATGCACCCATGAATTTATGTGCAACGGTATTGGGAGCGAACACCATACAACTAACGTGGGAACCTGTTGACGAAGCAAACTATTATTGCGTCTATCAGGTGATCGATAATAGAGCAGAACTTATTGATTTTGCATATTCTGCAGAATTTACAATCATGGAATTGAAACAGGATACAGTTTACACTTATAGAGTTTCTGCAAACAGTGCAGGAGGTGAAGGGAGAGCATCCAATGATGCATCGGCAACAACAAAAAAACTTTCCGCGCCACAGAATGTTCGTGCACAGGGCGTGAGTGATTCAAAAATAAAAATTGACTGGAATGCCGTTTCCGGAGCATATGGATATTATGTGTACCGCGCGGATGCTGAGGATGGAGAATATACACGCGCTGCTGTGACACCATTAACCAATTTTGATGATAACGGATTGAAGTCGAATGAAACTTATTACTACAAAATTGTGGCTTATGATGGATACACAATAGAAGGAACACCTTCAGATCCGGTCAGCGCAACAACATTTGCAAAACCGGTTCCAAAAGCAGAAGCAGAAAGTTCAAGCAGCATTAAAGTATATTGGAAAGAAGTTCAAGGTGCAACAAGCTATAATGTATATCGTTCAACGAACATACAAGGACTCTATGCATATATTGGATATACATCTTTACTTGAATTCAGAGATACCGGTCTGGATCATGATACAACTTATTATTACAAAGTTTCTACCAATTACAAATTTTCTTCTAAAGAGAATATTGAGGGTTCCTTATCAGAATACACATCTGCAAAAACTTTAAAGCAGATTGGAAAACCGACTTTGACTGCTGAAGCATTGAATACACGGGAAATTGAATTAAGATGGACAAGTGTTGAGGATGCAACTCATTATCAACTGTATAAATCACCTTCAGAATTTGGGCCGTTTTCAATAATTACGGAAATTGAAGGCACGGATTATATAGATGCGGGTTTGACCCCTGACACCGAATATTATTACTATGTTATTGCTTGGGTTGGACAGAACAGCGGACACCCTTCAAATATCGCATTTGCGGCAACGCCAAAACCGATCGGCATCCCCGATGTTGAAGCTGAAGCTTTGACCACAAGCAGCATAAAAGTAACTTGGAATGAAATTACCGATGCTTTCGACTATAATATCTACCGTTCAGAAACAGAAGATGGCGTTTACAAAGTAATCGGTGTTGTCGGTAAAGATGAAGCTTTGGAATATGTTGATACCGGTCTTGACCACTCGACAACATACTACTACAAGGTTGCCGTTTACAATGAAAAAGAAATGGGCGAACAATCCGCTCCCGCAAGCGCAACAACAAAAACACCAGAAGCAGTTATCGAAAAGCCAACAAACCCCGGGAACGGAGGCAGTCAGACGGTTAGAAATGAGTTGCCCGCATCAGAAATCAAAGGATTTGAAAAGCCGATAGAACCAATAGATGCAGGCGAATTGAGAGAGATGTCGGGTGCATGGGTACTCCAGCTATTCCTGCTCTTAGCTGTTATGACAGCAGGCATTCTGTATGTCAGAGCAAGAAGAAGAGCGAAAAATTTGAAGCAAATCGGATGATTCGCCTCCCTATTTTTCCCTTTTTATCTCTTCTTTTTTAATTTTTATTTTTCTTTTATATTTATTGACGGGAAACAAAAATCAATTTTAAATAAAATGAAAGATGGTAATGTTCTTTGGAGAAAAACAAATGGAAATTACCGACAAATCTTTTTTCATGAAATTCAATGATGCCGCCGGCAGAAAATTAAGGCCGATGACCGCAGGTTTTGAAGAAAAATTCGGGCATTTGTCGAATGAAGAAGACGAAGATGTTTTTCGTCAGCTGGCGTGGTGGCTTTGGGAAGCGGAAAGGAAATCGCCGTCAAAAGAAACAGGTGAAGATGAAATTGTCCGCGGTATTTTGGCTTATCAAACCGCTTTTCAAAAAGATCTGACGGAACAGAATTTCCATGAAGCCGTTTATTATTTATCAGAAATATTAAAAGGCCCGAATAAAAAAACAATGACAGTAGCATATCGCCGCGTTCCCGTTGCTATTTTTAATGAAAGAGGAAGAAGAATTTACAAGCCGCCCGAATCTGAATATGTTGAAGCGCTGATGACATCCCTGTTTAATCAAATCCGCAGTTTGATTCGGGAAGAGATGTCGCTGTCAGAAATATTTTATCACGCGTCGCTGATTCATCTGAAAATGTATTTGATTCACCCGTTTGTCAAAAATAATATCAAAGCCGCGATATTGCTTGAAAAATGGTTTTTGTCGGAAAAGCTCGGAAAAACATACATCAAGCTGCCGTCTGAAAAATATTATGCACAAAATAAAGACAGATACAACACCAATACGCTGATCGGGACGATGTATAGTAATGTCGATGACAAACGAATTCTGCCGTTTTTGCTGATGCTGCCGGAATCTTTGAAAATAGATGATGTCGGCATTGAAATCGAATGAATTTTGATAGAGATTCGACATCCAATCCGATTTATTTTAGAATTTTCTTTCCTCTTTTATCATATAAAGTCTCCTATTTTAAAAAAATCAATGCGCACAAATAGTTCAGCCTCTGATGAAAAAGAATGCTGAAAACAAATGAGATACTGAAAAAGAGTTCACTGCCGAATGATTATCCGAATTTTGCCGCCGAAGAATCTGAGCAATATCAAGTACTAACGCTATACTTCACGTTTGGATTTGACAACCGTTGAAAAAACAGCGATCAGGAATTACCAAGATGTTCACTTGTGGAATGATCAGAAACAAAATTGGAGTATTGGAATTCCGGAGAATTGGAAAGAAAAGGCTTGCTGCTATGTTATAAATTCATGCTGCCGATTTCCGGATTTTTATAATTCACTGTTGTTTGATGAAAAAGAATGGGTAAATGACCATTTTGATTTTCTGGACAGCGCGATTGAAAAAAGCAGATTAAGGGGGAAAAGAACCGCCTACCGATGTGTAAAAAATGCAGACTGGCTCCCGGAAGATCATGAGGTCGGAACGGAATTCATGGATCAGGCTTACGGCAGTTTTAGTTTGAGTTTGAAACACGCACTTCAATATTCAGATGATGGAAACATGATTATTTTTCAGTTAATTTTAAAAGAAGATATGAAAGCATTATATATTGATGAAGAAGAATATGAAGTGTTAAGACCCAGAAATAGTCAGTATAGAATTATGGAAATAATTAAGACAATTTCTTTTAACCAATTCGGCAAGAGAAGAAATGTAACAAAATACATAATTGAAGGAATATAAATGCACGAAGCAACAATAGACGAAATACTTGTACCAACAGGACGGATTATTAAACCAACTCCGGAAGAAATGGAAAGAATAAAAGAAGATATCGCTTTTGCTAAAAAGGATTGGGACGAAAGAATGGAACGAGCTAAAAAAGGATTAATGTACTAACTCAATTCCATTTATTTTTTAGAAGCCGACTTCAATTCATCCATTTTCTTCAACTCAACAATTTATTAATACAAAACACCCTTTTTTCAACCATGGAAATCTTAGTTGATGTCGGCGGAAATCCGGGAACAGATTGCCGCGGATTCTGCAAATATTGTTATTTTAAAAAAGTTCAGGCGACTGAGCCGCTCGGCTGCAAATATTGCCCGCCTTTCATGAAAGGCTGCGATTACTGTACCCGAAGTGTTCGCGAATCTCATCATGGTTTTAAGCCGATGAGACAGGTTTTGGACGAAACCGCCGCCAAACTTTATAATACAAAAGAAGCCGATGTCACAGGATTTGTAATAACCGGCGGCGGCGATGTCAGCTGTTATCCGGAATTTCTGCCGCTTCTTTCATTTTTGTCCGACTTCGGCCTTCCCGTTAAAATCGGGTACACCAGCGGCAAAGGTTTTGACGGATCGGAGGCGCCGTTTTTAAAAGACGCCGGCATCAAAGAAGTCAATTTCACGCTTTTCGCATCTGACCCGGCTCTTCGAAAAGAATACATGCACGACCCGACACCTGAAATGTCTCTCAAAGTTTTTGAAGAGCTTTGCGGTTTTTGCGATATTTACGCGGCAATCGTTCTCGTTCCCGGCGCAAATGACGGCGTCGTTTTGGATAAAACACTTTCCTGGCTCGAAAAAGTCGGCGCGAAAGGAGCACTCCTTATGCGTTTTGCCAACAAAACGGAAAACGGCTTGATTCTCGGAAATGAACCCGTGATTCTGGGCGTCGTTTCGCATACGATTGAAGAATTCGCAGAAATTGTTAGGACCGCTGCGAAAAATCACCCGAATTTAAGAATATCAGGAACACCGCTTGAAGATCCGCTTTTGGATTCTCCGTTTGCAATAAGAAATGTTCCCGAAGCACTCTCTAAGCTCCCGAAAATCAATATGGAAGCAACGATTATTACAAGCAAAGCTGCCGCCCCGCGCCTTTCTGAAATTTTTGAAAAACTCGGCGGCACGGTTAATGTTGTCGCCGCGGAAAAAGACATCGCGTGTCTGATAACCGCCGAGGATTTGAAAAAACTTAATCAGATGGAAATTAAAGACACTGTTTTCATTCCGGGGCGCTGTTTTGTTCATGAAAAAGAAGTCAAAGAGATTTTAATTCCGGAAAAATCGAAACGAATTGTTCGCCGCGGACCGGATACACTTTCTGTTGACGGCGAAATGTCGGCAAGCATGACAAAAGAAGAATTATTGGAATTTGAAATTGCAGCGTTTACTGAATTAATTGAACAGATTAACGCGCTGGGATTGCCGCCCGGCAACTAATTTTGTTTTGGAATATAAGCTTTCCGATTTTGAAAAAAACGATTCTGTTAAATTCGTCTGCAATTAACAGACGTTATGAAAAAATCAACGCCTATTGAGATCGCTAATAAAATTCAAAATTTGTTTGGGAACATTGTTTCAGAAAAACCGGCAGTTTATGAAACAAAACCAAAAGCTGAAAAAGAGATTTGTTTTTTATCTGAAGAACTGACGCCTGCTGAAATGATTGCAATCGGCAACTACCAGGACGTTCATCCTTGGAATGACCAAAAATTGGATTGGAGTTTTGAAATTCCCGAGCATTGGAAGGAGAAAGCCTATTGTTATGTTATTAATTCCTGCTGCCGATCTCTTCTGTTCTATGAAATGATGACAAAAGTTGAGCAGGAACTGATTGATTTTAATCTTTTGAATTTAGACAGCGCAATTGAAAAAGGCAGAATAATAAGAGATATATTTCTTGTAAGAGGGGTAAAAAATAAAGATTGGCTGCCTGAAGGTCATACAATTGGTACAAAATATTTAGAAGAGGCTTACGGAAGCTTCAGTCTGAATATGGATGTTGCATTGCAGTACACGAATATGAGAGATCCGATTCTTTTCCGATTGTGTACGACATCAAAAATGAAAGCATTAAGAGTTGATGATTCAGAATTTGAAATAATTCGACCAAGAAAGACCAAATATATAATTATTAACATTTCTAAAGAATTTGTTCAAATTGGAGAAAACAAGTTTATAGAAGTAACATTCTATGATATAATGGAGGCATAAAAATGATATCGGAATCATTTGACGAGATTTTCAGACCAATCGGACGTGTTGAATTTACACCTGAACAATTGGAAGAGATAGAAGAAATAAAAATTGCCGCGAAAAAGGATTTAGAAGAAAGAATGGAGCGCGCAAAAAAAGGCTTACGTTATTGAATTAGATATATTTCTTACAAATATCTGAGGTGTAAAACCATGATGATGGAAGCATTTGAAGAAATTTACAGACCGACAGGACGTAAAATCGAAATTACACCCGAATATCTGGAAGAAATAGAATAGATAAAAATTGCAGCTGAGAAAGATTGGGAAGAAAGAATGAGACGAGCCGAAAAAGGATTGCCTTTCTAAGTATATCACTTCTTCAAATATATTTTAAATTCAGAACTTGTGAAAACATGATGGCAGAATCATTTGAAGAAATTTTCAAACCGACCGGACGCAAAATCGAGATGACGCCTGAACTGTTAGAAAGAATTGAAGAAATAAAGATTGCTGCAAAGAAGGATTTTGAAGAAAGAATGAAACGTGCAGAACAGGGTTTGCCGTATTAATTTTTCTTTTTTAAAATCAGCCTATTGTGATGCAAGTTGCAAGCGGTAAAAATTTCAAACTGCTTGCGGATTCTGCATCTTCCAAATTTTCATTTGAATTTTCAATATCTTTTTTGAGCTGTTCAACTGTCAGCTCACCATAATATTCATTCACAAAAGTCCCGTTTTCTGTTTCTGTAAACACATTCGGCGACCCGATATGATACCAACTGAGATAAACATCGTTTTCATCATAGTTGTGCATCAAAAATACAAGAACAGTGTCGCCGATTTCAAGAGACGGAACAGGCGCTGCATTCATTGTGTAACCATCAACAGTACCGCCGGGCGCCCGAAGACAAACGCGGGCGACATCTCCTTTTAAAACTTCAAATTCTTCGCACGGATGGCATGTTGAAATTCCGTAATCGCAAAGCGCATATCTCGGCGGCTTTTTGCCGTCAGCGGTGTTCCAAATACCGAATTTATCAGAAACGGTTGCAACGATAATTAAATCAGATTCCGCAACCAAATCTCCGTAATCGGGATAATGCCATCCGATAGACATATTTCCAACACTGCCGTTTACGGGAAGACAAAGTCTGTTGCTCTCGGCGCTTTCAACCGTACCGATTACGGCGACGGCGACAAGAACAACAGAAAAAACCAAAACAGCGATTTTCATGAATTTTGAAGTTTCAGGCATATGAATTCTTTACTTATTCTTTGTTTAAATTATTTTGTTAAATTTCTTTTAAATCATTCTTTAATTCATCAACCGTGATGTCGCCGTAATATTCGTTTGTAAAAACGCCGTCATCTGTTTCATAAAATGCATCAGGAAGACCGATAGAATACCAAACTTTATCGTTGCCGTCAGCGTCAATATTTGTTTCCAGGAATAAAAGAACTTTATCTCCAACTTCAAACGATGGTGTTTTTGTTGCTTTTAAAGTGTAGCCGTCAGCTGTGCCGCCGAGAACTCTGCCTTTGAAAGAAGCGGTCGTTCCTTTCAAAACATCATCCGGGCGGAAAGTGTATTCTGTACGAATTTTTGTATCATAATCGATGACAATCGGTTTTTTGCCATTTTCCGTATCCCAGACGCCTGTTTTATTAGAAACGGTTGCAATAACAATTAAATCAGCATCGGCGACTTTTTCATCAAACTCTGCGAAATACCAGTTAATCATCATTTCGCCCAAATCTTTACTTTCAGGATTTCTGCTTTCAGAAACTGTGTAAACCGCAATTGCCGCTACAATCAGAAAGCCGACGGCAAATAAAATAATTCCAATTTTCATTCGAGGAGCCATCTTTTCCATATTTATTTCTCCGATTATTGTTTACAGGATAAAAACAAAAGGAGAGAAGATTATAAAGGGTTTGCTTTAAGTTGAAATGGGGTTGAAGCTATCGAATCGATAAAGTTGCTGCTTATACTACAGAAAAATGGAAAATTGTATGTCGATTTTATTACTTTAATAAAAATGATGCAGTTCGCGCGCGCAGGCTGCAGTCAGCAGTTCTAAAATGATTTTTTCAAATAACCGAAAATCACTTCAAAAAAAAGAAAAGATTGCCGAGCCGAAGCCCGACAAAAAGGTTGCCGGAAGAATCCGGCAGAATTAATTTTTACGGTTTTAAAATTATTTGGCCGGGATGACCAATGTTCTTTCACCGGCAGGCTCGAATTCTCTGAGTGCGCCGCGACCGAATTCGTATCTCGGTCTGGTGAAGTCGAACGGAAGGAGGTCGTCTGCGAAACAAACTTTGACCAACGGGTTGACGGTGTAGGCATCGCCTCTTGTGGAGTGTGCTGCCATTGTGATACCGGCATAGCCGCCCTGGTGACCGACGTTCATAGCGTAGTTGGGGTAGTTGGGACCGCGGAGTTCTGCGGGGGCACCTTCGTCGCCCTGGTATGAACAAACGTTGGAGGCACCGCACTGGTCCTGCAAGTCGTAGCCGTAGAAGCCGAGACGGCCCCATGCTTCCTTGTGGAGGTACATGGAGAGGTACCAGCCGGAGAGACCTGCGTTACCGTTTCCTGTTGCGATAGAAACACCACAGCCGGCTGCGGCTGCGAGGGATGTTGCTCTCTGGGAACCGCCGAAGTGGTCTTCAAGGGCAGACGGGTATCTCTCGTATTCTTCGATACCGAAGAGTGTGGATTCGGTTGCGATGTCTTTGATGATATCGTTTGTTGCTTTGACTTTGTTGTTGGTTCCGGTCTTGGCAGCGTTGTTGTACTTCTTGTTGATGTAGTCAATGTTGTAGTACAAGTTGTTGTCCAAGATATCGTCGGTGTAACCTGCGGTTGCATACTGTGTGAAACCGACACCACCGGACATGTAGGAACCGAGCCAGATCTGGTCGTACATGACACAGCCTGCGCCGACAACTTCGAGTGCGACCTTTGCGGGGTCTTCGACGTTGACACGGCTGGACTGGACAATGTCACAAAGGTGACCAAAGGAAACTCCTCCGGGTTCGTTGGGTGCTCTGACACGTCTTGCGGGGAGCATTTCACCCATGTTGATGGAACCTGCGTGCTTTGCAGCGTAGGACAAGTCAGCGACAGCTGCTTCACCGGCGCACATGTTGTATGCGGAGATGAAAGACATACCGATCTGCATTGCAGACCATCTGCTGGTCTGACCGCCGTCAGTAGATCTGATGACGATTGTCGGGATGTGGAGAGCCTGCCAGGATGTGTTTCCGATGGCTGCTTTTAACTGTTCTGCCTGTTCTGCGGGGAACATCTTGTTGATGTCGATTAAGAACTGCTTGTCGATTTCGTCAGCGAGGTCATCGTTACCGGTGAACATCTTAACGTAACAGTCGTCGACTAAGCCGGGGTGACATTCGACCATCATTTCCTGAACGACAGCGCCGCCCGGAAGGGAGTGGTTGAGGTTTTCAAGGTAGTTGTTGATGGTTTCGGGTGTCACTTCTTTACCCAATCTCTTCTCAAGTGTGTCGTGAGCCATGTCGAGACCGACGATGTTGGTTCTCTTAATGTCGTCAACCATCTGCTGCATAGCGGCGTTGTTGACATAGTGTAAGTCATCCGGGTCACAAACGAGGTCTGTGCCTGAAATTCTGTACGGAGTAATGGCTCTCTGACCGAGAGGTGCACCGGTGTGCATCATGGGGTTGTAGCCGACAAGTCCTCTTTTCTTGGCGATTTCTTTACCGGCTTTGATCATTTCTCTCTTTCTGGGACTCTGTTCCGGACCAAGTCTGTAGAATTTTTCAGTCTTGGAGGTGATGTCAGTGCCGCCCTGTTTGTTGTCTCCATAGTCCTCACCGAATTTGATTTCCATGGATTTCTTAAATCTTGCAAAAATATCTTCTTGTGCCATTTTTGTCACTCCTTACTGTGCTTTCTCCACACCGGGTCTGAAGCCGTACTGAGTTCTCTGGAGGTAAACTCTCTGGACCCATTCAACTGCTTCTGCATCGGATCTGAATGAAACGTTGTCCACACGGTAGATGGTGGTTCTCTTGGCTAATTCTTCTTCGGACATGGGTTTGCCGAGGTTGACTTTTCTGTCGAGCGGAATTGCGACCTGGTCTTTGTCCATGATGATGACATCGCCTTCTTTTCTGCTTCTGTCGAGCATGTCGAACATCACGCCGTCTTCCTGGAGACGGACAGAGTGACCGTGAACAGTTGCACCGCGGAGGCTTGAGCGTGCCGGATCGGTCATTTCAGTTTCGATCTGGTCTTTTGCGACAAGTTCCATGTCTCTTTCACGTGCTTCGACGATCTGACGACCGGAAAGTGTACCGGGGTCAACGCCTCTGAAGTTGATGGCTGCGTAGTAGGATCTGACGTACGGAACGGACGGTGCGTTGTACATAGAGTCAACGAACTGAACGTATCTGACACGGTCGCCTGCTTTTGCGCCGGGTGTGGGTTCGACCAATTCTCTGATCGGGCACGGCGGTTCTTCCATTTCCGCTAACGGCGGGTGGGTGCTGGGGTAGTCCTGACCGGGGGCGCGGTGGCCGAGGATTGCGGTCAAGTCTTCGTCGGAAATTTCTCTCAATTTTTCCAAGTCATGACCCATGTGTTTTCTTCTGTTGGCTGCAACAGAGGTTGTACCGGGATAATATTGTGCTTTGTATGCCATATTCTTAACTCCTTATTGGATTTGGCCTAATGTTTCCTTTACTTTAACGATAATCTCACTGAGCTTTTCACGTGATGCCGCGTCTCCTCTGGAAACGCCGTTCACAATGTTCATAATAACGCCATCAGAAAGCTGATCTTTCTCTTTGGGTTTGACGTTGCGGGTTTTAATGCCGACTTTAGCGAAATCTTCGAAATCGACAAGCGCTTGTGTAATAATAACTGCGGGAATGCGGACGCCGCTGAAAATATCTCTGGCTTTCTTGACAAAATGGTTTCTGACATTACCGAAGTGAATGATGGCCATTTTGTGCATGTTGATTTGGTCTATTTCTTTCGGATCAATACCGAAAGAGCCCATAGTTCCCGACTCGGGGTAGCCGGTACCGGCGTAAAGAACCAAAACGCCTGTCTGAATGTTTTCTCTGCGTATAGCGTACGTAATTTCACAAATCGGTTTGGTCACGTGTCTTCTTCCCGAACCCATCGCAACGACAACCACGTCAAGCTTTCCGGCTTGAGAAAGCGTGCCCGCTCTCGCGAGACTTCCGCCTTTTCCGTGGCTGATGCCGAGGCGGCAGTCAACGACTTGGGTGTTTCGGTCGAAGTTCATCATAATTTATACCTCTTTGATCCGTACAATTATATTTTGTTACAATTTACCGTCACAGATGTACTGTACGGTTATTCGCTGTCTTTTTCTTCCTTTTCAATGAAGATAATTTGATCGAGTTTTCCTTTCGGGTCGGTCATACCAAGTAATCTTTCATCAGCGTCAGGTCCCATTTTGGCATAGTCGACAACGGTTGAATGTTTCTTGAAGTAGGTGCCTTTGTAGAATTCAAAGGGGAAACTGAAAGTTTCTTCACATATTTTCTTGATTTCAAGCGCTGTTTCGTCATTTTCAACTTCAACACGGAGACGGCCTAAGCTGACGCGCATGTTGACTTGCTGACCTTCCACATCGATTGTTTTCTTCAGCGGATGGTTGACTTTTTGACCTGTGCCCGGACCGTATCCCACAGTGTCGGGGAGACGAGATCCGAAAATAGAAACTCTTATAATACCGTCGCAATCGTAAATTCTTCCGAGAAGCTTTTCCGATGTCTCAGGATTTAAAATTCTCTGAGGAACAATTTCAATTTGAACTGTTTCTCTTCCTGATTCTGCGATTTCGCAGTTACATCCTGATTCAGTGGGACATGTCATAGTTTCATCAGACCTTCATCGTTGGTATTTAGAGGGCTCCTGCAACGGCTTTAATCGGTTCTCTGAACTCGTCCATTGTACCGAACACATCGCCGATCAATTGGGATGTAGATTCGATTGTGAACATCTGAGTTCCTGCGTCAAGACTGCATGCTGCTGCGACACAGGGGATTGCAAATCCTCTGGAGTGTCTTGTAACAACGTGGTTACCGTTGAAGATACCCGGTCCGCCGCCACCATAGATTGAGTGACTGAAGAAGGAGAAACCAACGGATGCGCCCTGGAGTTTACCGTAGTCACAGCCCGGAAGGCCTGTTTCTTTTTCGAGGATGTCGTTGAAGTAGAGCATTGTTGCTGCGACGTCCTGTGCTGCGCGTGATGCACCGCAGTTGACCATTGAAGCTGCAAGTGTACCTGCTGCTGCATATGCGTTCCACATTGCGACATCGTCTGCTTTGTAGAATTTGTAGCCGGATGCGCCGGTTTTGTCAACGTGGATGATCTTGTTTTCGATAGCTCTGTCGACCATGGATTCGATAACAGTTCCGACAGTTCCGTCTTTACCGTTTTCTTTGACCATGTCGTAGACCATGTTGTTTGCGTTTAAGCCCTGGTATGCAAGGCCGAGGAGCTGGTGTCTTTCGAAGTCACCGATTGCGCCGCCCATTTCGAAGATACCGGCTTGTTCATAGATTGAAGACAAAGCGGCAGCGTTCATAGCGTTTCTTCTGGTAATGGCTGCAACGTGGTTGGATGTGATGTTTCTGAGTGAATAGCCGAGACCCTCATTGTTCTGGGGGATGTCGAGAATTCCTTTGATCGGGCTGCCGGCCATACCGACTGTGACCGGGTAGCTGCCCCAGCAGGCTGCTTTAACGATCATAGAGTCGTACATGTCGGTGTTGTAAGCGTCAAGAATTGCTTGTGTCACGGCTGCTGCACTGACTGTCATGGAGGCGGTGGATTCTGCGCCGGAATACAATCTTGCAGTCGGGATCTGAATCAAAATTTGTTTACCGCCGGCCAAGGGTTTAACGACAGTGTCGTCGCCTTCGTCGACTTGAACCAATTTTTGGATTGCGTCAACGAGCGCGCCTGAGTTTTCAACCAAGTTGTACTCAAGTTTGCGGCCGAGAATTTGCTTTGCAGCGCCGCCCATTTTACCGGATGAGAGTGATTTCTCAATACCGGCGAGGTTAACGGCAACTGAACGTTTGGTGTCCATGATAATTTTCTGGATCGCCTTGTTTTTGACCGGAGCAAGGTCTCTGATGTTGACGTTGCTCTCTAAGAGTTGTCCTCTATCGCTGTAGATATCTACTGTGTCAGACACGGATATTGTCCTCCTTATTATTTAAAACGAAATCGGGATGATAAAAAATACGAACCGATATGAGCGTGTCTGTTAAAATAGATCTATTGACAGACATCTCAGTTTATCATTCCAATCATCTATCAAATTCGCAAATTTCGTACTTAAAGGTTTTGAGCTTGCAAAATACAAAGGGTTTACAAAAAAACACAATGGAATAAGTTAAGGAGTGGTTTTTAGCAAAGGGTAACATTTTGAAAACGTTTTGTGTTATTTTAAGACAAATGGACAGAATAATAGAAAAATGTCCGAAAAAGGAAAATGACAAATTAATTTTGTATCAAAAGGTTTTTAATGAATGTTCATGTATCAATCGCTGATACCTGAATAAATACAAGATTATTAAAAAAATAAAATAAATTTAAATTAATCGCTTGTTTTCGATTCACCCTAAAATTCAGGAGAATATATTTCTTTTGTTTTATTTTGCAGTCCCGGCGCTCGCGGTCGGCATCATTTTTAACGATTTTTGGATAATTGAATTCTGTTCTCATAACTATTAATTGAATGAAATCGAACGTTGATTTTCAATTTTTGGAAAAACCAAAACATCCATTTTAAACTTTTCAATCTCAAACGCCCCTTTTCAAATCCCAAAAAAACAACTTTCATCGAAAAAACGGCGTTTCCTTTTTATGAATTTAATAAAAACCGATGTTTCATTTTGTATAATATATGAAAAGTTCAAACACGACCGCAAAACGAAATTTACGAACGTAGTGAGTAAATTGAGGTTACGGATTCGGACTATTATTCAATGAAAAATCATTTACTGTTAATACAATTAATTGGCAGCTATTTTTCATCAGATTTTATTTACTAAATGTACCTGCCCATGCAAAACTAATTGCCACAGCTACCTAACCGACTCCATTACAGTTTGCTGCCTCCGCATCTTTTCGTTTGCTGCGCTGCCTTACTGTTGCTAACAGCCTGCGCGCGCGAGCTTCACCAATTTTGTAAAATTAATAAAACCGGCCCCATTTTTTCGATTATTGTTTTAATTACATGCACCTGCCCATGCAAAACTAATTGCCGCGGCTGCCTTACAGATTCCGTTACAGCTTGCTGCATCTACATTTGCTGCTGCTAGCTTACCGTTGCCAACAGCCTGCGCGCGCGAACTGCACCATTTTTAAAAAAACATAAAATATAAACCCGGATTTTTTCAGAACTTAAAACAAAAACAGAATACTTATAAATCAATAGCGAATATGACGATTCATGATTGTTTCTGTTCACAAATCAATACCGAAAGGAGCTTTAACAGCACCGGCTTCAAAAAGTTACACCCATCGGGCGATTTTCATTGCCGCGCTTGGGAAAAACAAGTGCCGGCTTTATAATCCGCTTTTATCGGCGGATACAAAATCAACAATGGAAGCTTGCCGCCTTTTCGGCGCCGGCATTGAAGAAACAGAAATGAGAGATGAAAACGGAAACATTGAAACAATAATTACAGTTACCGGTTTTGACGGAAAACCAAAAGTTTCAGAAACACAAAAAATGATGATTGATGTCGGAAACTCGGGAACAACGTTGCGTTTGATGACAGCGCTGTCGGGTTTGACAGATGAAGAAGTAACGCTGACAGGTGACGAATCCATTCAAAAAAGACCCAATACACCGCTTCTGAAAACTTTGAACCAAATGGGCACCGAGGCTTATTCCAAAAACGGAGATGGTTGCGCACCTTTGATTGTGAAAGGAAAAATCAGCCCGGGACATTTTTCCATTGACGGCGGCATGAGTTCTCAATTTATTTCAGCACTTCTCTTATCTTGTCCGCTTTTAGACGGCGATACGACAATTTCGATTGACGGCGATTTAAAATCAAAACCATATGTTGACATTACACTCGAAGTCGCCGAAAAAGCAGGCGTTGAGATTAAAGAATATATCAAATGGAAAATGAAATTTGAGAAAGATGGAACAGAATCAGAAGAAGAAACCCTCATTTATTCAACTTCCGGAAAACAAACATATGACCTCAGTGACTACATAATTCCCGGCGATTTTTCATCAACATCTTATTTATTAACAGCCGGCGCCCTCATTCCCGGCGCTGATATAACCGTCAGCGGTCTTTTCCCGTCAGCGCAAGGCGACAGCGCAATTGTAGAAATTTTAGAAAAAGCCGGCGCCGACATTTCGTGGGACAAAGAAAAAGGAATAATTCATGTCAAAAATACCGACAGCCGAAAATTAAAAGGAATTACATGGAACGCCGGAGAAACGCCGGATTTGGTGCCGACACTTGCTGTTCTCGGCGCATTTTCGGACGGTGAAATGAAAATCATCAACGCCGAACACGTTCGTTTCAAAGAAACCGACCGCTTAAAAGCGATGGCAACCGAACTCAAAAAAATGAACGTTGAAATTGAAGAAACAAAAGACGGTCTCGTGATTTCGGGAGAAAAAAGCAAAGGCAAAATCAAAGGCACCGCCGTTCACGGCTGGGATGATCATCGAATTGTCATGTCTCTTTTTATCGCGGGAATGATGACGGGAGATGTAACAATTGATACCGCCGATTCCGTAAAAATTTCATATCCCGGATTTTTTGAAGATATGAAAAAACTCGGCGCAGCATTTGAAAAATAAATATGAAATAAAAAGAGTTTAACTTCTTATTTCATTTCAATCCTTATTTTCAATTCCCTAATCCGGATTCGGCTTCATCTTGTTTGTTGTCAGCATATTCTCTAACGGCAAACACGATAATACTGAAAACATACAGCAAAATAACAAACCATTCATTAATGGAAAGTTCATCAAAATCCGAATTGCCATCTGAATCGGAAACCGCTGAACCGGATGAATCAGAAATACCGGGACCGAGTGAATCCGAGCCGGAAGGACCGGAGTCAGAACCGGGCGGTCTGAGACCGGAATCGTCTTCAGAAATGGGATCAATGCCGGGTTTGTTTTCAGTTTCTTCAACAATTATTCCGCCGCCTGTACCGCCGCCCGAACCGCCTTTGCCGGCATCAGGTTTCGACCCGCCGACTAAAATTCCGGGTTCGAGAGACTGATCTTTTGTCCAATAATAAGTTGTCGTAAAAGAATTGGAAACGCCGAATATATTGTCGGGGTGGTCACTAATTTCATAATCGGAAGGATAATCCATTTTAAGAACGATTTCGGAATCCTGAGCAGAAAACAGCGGAATGGTCAATTTGTAAATTCCGTCCGAATCGGTCGGTTCAGAAGCCGAAACTTCAACATCGTCGAAATAAGCGCGGACAACAATACCGGAAACCTCTTCACCGAGATCTTTATCCCCGTTTCCGTTTTTGTCGGCAAAAATGCTGCCGGTGATTTCTCCCGCTTCATAATGATGACCGATTCCGGGCAAATCTTTGACAACCTTTTTTCCGTTTTCGATGCTGATAAGCGAAACCATGGAATCGTACGGAAGATCGAGTTGACCGTCCTTCAAATCTGTAAGTTCAGCGTCAATTCCGCCGAATGAGAAAGGAAGCAACGCCGAATCTGCTGAAACAATATAATCTACCGGAATTGTATAATCAACATAGGACTCGACAACCAAAAGCGGCTGTGCCTCTGAACTTGAAAGTTTGTATTTTTCTTCAGCAGAATCATAAATTAATTCATTACTGACACGCTGTCCTTCTAAAACAGATGTATAGAAGTTGCCTGCTGTATTTGCTTCATCCTGTGAATAAATGAAATCTTCATAACAAGCCGTTTTTTCACCGGAAACAGGGGTCTCTATTCCGGGCTTTCCCAGCCAGGTGTTTTCAGAAACAACCGAAGAATCGACCGCGCCGAGAGAGAAGCCTGCCGCCGCGTAATTTGAACCGATATCGGCCTTTGCATGAATGCCGTCCGCTGCAAAAACCGCGTTATTTTTGATGATTCCGACAGTATTGTAAGAAAAACCGGAAGCATACGATACATTATCTTCTTCTGCGTTTTTAGAATAGGCAAGAATCTGACCATCTGTCCGAATAATATTATCAGTCACAGTAGAATCAGGTAAACCGCCGCTGTGCTGATAGAACATTCCCACCGCTGTTGCCCTGAAAGGCGATTCGGAAACAATATCCCCGACGACATGAACAGCATTATTTTCAAAAGCTGCAAGCGCTCCGTTTCCGGCATAAGAATGACCGACCAAAGTGCCTGAATTTATTTGACTTTTGGAAATCATATCCCCGCCGACATAAAGAGAATTATTTTTAGAATTGTTAACACCATAATTCATGCCGACGAGGAGAGAAGTGGCACCATAGACATAATCTTCAGAACTGTGCTCAGAAATTGATTTCATGTCATTTCCAACAACAATAGTAGTATTAACGACATTCACAGGATAAGAACTCGGATTGCTGACTCCGCCGTAAACTTGTGCCCATTGAGGTGCGGTCGCGCTTATATTTCCTTGAACAGTAAGAGAATTATTAATAAAATTTCCGACACGGAAATATTTCATTGTTGATGAACTGACATCTGAAATACCTATAATTAATGCATTTTCACTCACACGAGGAGGGTTTATTCCATTACAAACTGCAATCATATCCCCGCCAATACTTAAAGAGGAATTTTTCAGGTAACCGGCAGAATCTGCAAAACCATACAGCCATGCTCCTGTCCAGTGACCGTTTGCTTCAGAAGAAGCAATCATATCTCCTTCAATTGAAATTGTAATATTTTCAGCTTCGCCTTGGATGCTGCCCGCAAACCCATAAAGGAGAGACCCGTTTCTGCGTTCTGCATTTGTATTTGTTGCATTCATTTCAGCAAAGTTCAGAGAAATATTTTCCGCAACAGAAAAAAACGGCGTATTACCTGTAAATCCGCTTACCCGAAGAATTAAATCTTTGCTTTCAGGTGTCTTTCCTTCAACGGACCCGATTGTACCGGCCGTAACAGAGATGTTTTTAATCGAAATCGGCTCCATTAAATTATTTTTGAACTCGTCTTTAATAATATTATTGGATTCATCTTTTTGAAGAATACTTTGAATGTTGGACGAAAACCCGTAAGCATTGTATTCATTGACTTTTAAATAAAGTTGATCTGCAACGATGTCGCCTTCAACGTCAATAGTTATATTTTCAAAATCACACAAAACGGCGCTTCCTTTAATGAATGGAGAACCAAGAACATCTCCGCTTTTTCCGTCTGTTCCTTTGTATTCAACAGTCAGATTTTTAATAAAAAGCCGATCTTCTTTGGTTGTTCCTGTATGGGAATTTATGCGGTTGAATAATGGTCTTGCGGGAGTATCGGTATCGACCTGAATTGTAATTGTGTTTCCGTTGCCTTCAAAATTAGAATACAATACCCATGTGGTAGGAGCGTATGGATCTTGAAAATATGTATTACTTAATTGACTTGCTTTAATCGTCAAATCTTTTGTCAGGTTGTAAGTATGAACAACACGAATGCCTCCATCGTATTCTTTTTTATCTGCATTGTTCAAAAATTTTAAAAGGTTATCAGTAGTTTCTATGTTTTTAATATCGCCCTGCGCAAGCGCGCTTTGTGAAAACAAAAAGAACAGGGCGATGATGCCGATCAGCATCACTGCATACGTTTTCATAATTAATCACTTCGTTTTTATTCAGCAAGATATGCTGAGATTTAGTGAGGTTTCCCGATACGGGAAATCAATCCATTTTTGCTAAAAATAGTTTTAACGAATAGATAAAAGTTCCCAAAATATATAAATTTTTAGAAAAACAGGGAATTTTGAAGAAATATGAAATTTTGAAGAAATATCTGATTGGTTAGGAGAACGATAAAAGGGGATGGAAACAGATGAATAAAAATGCACTAACAAACGAAATTAATATTTCTTTGTCAAAAAATCATCATCTTTTTCATAATCGCGCCAAATATAATAAACATAAATCGCAACGGCGATTAAAACGATAAAAAGAACCCAATAAGTTTCTGAACTCATATCGGAAATCGAAGATAAATCTTCAGCAAATCCGATTAAAAACGGCTGATCTTCCTCACCGGCAGCGATGGCACTGTTGATGGAAAAAAAGCTGAGAATTAAAAGAAAAGTAAAAACGTATTTTGTTTTCATGGGGGTCACAAGAGAATACATTCTGTATATATTAAAATTTATCGAAAACGAGAAAATATACTAAAGAGATAAATTAGAAATTAAAAAGAAAAAGATAAAAAGATGAAGATAAGAAAATAAAAAAGAAAAGAGAAAATCGGATAAATCCGATTTCAATTTACACAATTTACAATTTTTCAAGTTCCTGAAGAACCATTTCACGTGCAAGTCTTGCATCCGCCTTTCCTTTGGCTTTCTGCATGACTTTTCCGACGATAAAGTTAAGCGCCTTTTCGGTACCGGCTTTGTAGTCGGCAACCGCGTCAGGGCTTTCAGCAATCGCTTCTTTGGCAGCGGTTTCGATGAAATCATCGGCAACCATTGCCAAGCCTTTCGCTTTTACAATATCAGAAGGTTTGCCGCCGTCATCTAAAAGTGTACGAATAACGGTGACGCCGCTTTCTTCGCTGATTTCTTTCTTTGTTACCATTTCAATGACAGTAACAACATCGTCGGCACTGATTGCGGTTATCGGCATATCTCTGTAATTGAGTTCGCCTTTAACAACATCGGCAACCCAAGAGGCTGCTGACTTCGGATCGACTTTCGCGGCAACACTCTCAAAGAGGTCTGCAAAAGCACGCTCGGTGACCAAACTCTTGGCGTGCGCGTCGGAAATGCCGTATTGAGCGACAAAACGCTCGCGTTTCGCATCCGGTAATTCCGGCATGGTCGCGCGGATTCCTTCAACGCGGTCGCCGACAATCATCGGCACCAAATCAAAGTCGGGGAAGTAACGGTAATCATCAGCGGTTTCCTTCACACGGAGACTGATAGTAACATTTCTGTCTTCATCATAGTGACGGGTTTCCTGAACAAGGGGTTTGTTTTTCCTGAGGAAATCCTTCTGACGCATGATTTCATAATTGATTGCTTTTTCAACAGCTTTGTGAGAAGAAATATTTTTCACTTCAACGCGCGTTCCTTCGATGCGCTTGCCATTGAAAACGTTGACTGAAATGTTGGCGTCAGCTTTCATAGCGCCTTCGCGTGAACCGTCAAAGACGTCCAAATATTCCAAAATGCTTCTGAGTTTGTCTAAGAAGCGGCGGGCTTCTTTAGCAGACCTCATATCCGGCGCCGTCACGATTTCAACAAGCGGCATACCGGATCTGTTAAAGTCGATAATACTGCCGGTTGATTTTTCAATCGAGCCGAAGTGCGCCATTTTACCGGGATCGTCTTCCATGTGCGCGCGATTGATACGGACTTTTAATTCGCCGTCTTCGCCTTCAATCAGAATGTGACCGTTTTTCACAATCGGGCGATCAAACTGAGTTACCTGATAACCGTTGCCGAGATCGGGATAGAAATAACTCTTCATGAAAAAGTCGGTTTCGTTTTCGATTTCAGCGTTAAGCGCAAGACCGATACGAATCGCGTATTCCACAGACTTTTCATTCAGAACGGGCGTTGTTCCCGGAAGTGCCAGACAGCCGGCACAGAGGCAGGTGTTGGCTTCACTGTCTGTATAATCAGAGGTGCAGCTGCAGAACATTTTGGTGTTTGCGTTGTTGAGCTGAACGTGAACTTCAAGACCGATCATAACGCCGTCAGGATTTTCGTAAACCATTAAACCGCCTCCGGAAATTTAACAAAATCAGTTGCATTTTCAAACGCCTCCGCAGCTGCGACGACATCAGCATCTTTCAAATAACCGCCGATAATCTGGAGCCCGGCAGGCAAATTGCCGATAAAACCGCAGGGAACAGACGCTGCAGGAAGACCTGCTAAGTCAACGCCGGCAATCGCTGCGGAATAGGAACTGAGTTCTAAATCACATCCGCCGCCGCAGGCACCGCCTAAATCGGGCGCGACTGTCTTTGCGGTCGGAGAAATCAAGAGATCGTATTCTTTGAACACAGATTCAAATTCGTCAATAATCAGCGTTCTTGTCTGCATGGATTTCATGTAATAATCATTGTACTGGCCGGCCATAAGCAAGTGAATGCCGGTCATGATTCTGCGTTGGGCGACCGGACCGAATAAGCCGCGGGTCTTGGAAATCATTTCGTGCCAGTTGTCCGCTTCAACGCGGGGACCGAAACGTGTGCCGTCAAACTTAGCAAGCATGGCGGAACTTTCGCCCGCTGCAATAATATCGTGAACGGACTGCATATATTTGGCAGTTTTTAATGAAAACTTCATGCATTTCGCGCCGAGTTTTTCAAAAGTCGCAACGGCCTCTTCAAATGTTTTTAAAACATCGGCGCTGACATCTTCTAAAAATTCCTCGGGAATACCGATTTTACAGCCGTCAAGAGATTTGCCGCCGGTGTAATTCATCTTTTCGGGAAGAGATGTTGTGTCGCGGTTGTCGTTTCCGGAAATGACATCCAAAACAGTCACTGCATCGGAAACGGTTGTTGCTGTGACGCCGATTTGGTCCAAGGATCCGGTGTAATAAATCAAACCGAATCTGGAAACGGCGCCGTAGCTGGGCTTAAATGCCGCTGTTCCGCAGAAAGATGCAGACACGCGGAGGAGACCGCCGGCATCGGAACAGACTGCTGCGGGAACTTCGCCTGCTGCAACAGCTGCGGCAGACGCACTCGGACCGCCTTTCTTAGATTTGTCGCGCGGATTTTTAATCGGACCGTAAGCGCTTGCCGCGCCGAGAAGTCCGAATTCGTTCATGTTTGTTTTTCCGATAATAACAGCGCCGGCTTTTTCCAAATCATCAACGGCTTTACCGGAAAATGGCGGAACATAGCCTTTTACAATATGAGAAGCGCAAGTTGTTTCAACGCCTTTGGTTGAAATATTGTCTGAAACGGCAATCGGAACGCCTGCAAGAGGACCGGCGGCAGAATCGGCTGCCTTGGCATCACTGCAGACTGTAATAAAGGTGCCTAAATCATCTTTTTTGATTTTATCGAGGCT
Organism: Methanimicrococcus sp. OttesenSCG-928-J09; assembly: GCA_030266245.1. Taxonomy (GTDB): domain Archaea; phylum Halobacteriota; class Methanosarcinia; order Methanosarcinales; family Methanosarcinaceae; genus Methanimicrococcus. The sequence goes on along the minus strand of JAJDHP010000003.1, from coordinate 38,753 downwards.
GTCGAGGGCGGCTTTACTTCCCGCCGCCTTAAAAGCTGCAATATCTTTTGTCATATTTTCCCTCGTGTATTTTGTATTTTTTTCGGCAATGCTTACAAGATTCTGGGAATCTTAAAGGATGTTTCATAGACATCCGGCGCATTTTTAAGCGCGTCCTCAACACTCATGGAGGGAACCACGACATCTTTACGAAGAACCGTGTTCAGGCGGGACGGGTTGACAGTTTTTTTGACACTGTCAGTCGGCGCATCCGCAATCACGGTGTAATACTCCAATTTTTTATTGATTTTGTCTTGGAACTCGGGAATGTCTTTATCTTCAACGGCAATTCGAGCGACCCAAGCAAGTTCTTTCGTTTCATCTTTTTGAATCATTCATATACCCCTTATGCGATTTTTTAATTTTCACACGGGTTAGTAACGTGTTTTTTACGATATTTAAAATTGTAACAGTTATCAAATAAAAGATTATCTACATGCATAAATTTTTGTCACGATTATTAATAGAACAAATAAGGCGGAAACAGGCATATTTTTTTGCATTTCAGTCAAAAAAGGAGGTTTTGTAATTAACTAACATGTAAATTATTAGTGTCGGTTATTTTTCAAACGCTTCTTTTTTTATTATTTTTAGCATTTTTAATTTCCATTATTTTCCATTTTTTGGAAATTGCAATTCCGTTTTTATTTTATTCTCTATTTTTTGAATACTCTGTTTTTTTGAATACTCTGTTTTTTTGAATACTCTGTTTTTTGAATATTCTGTTTTTATTCTTTCCTGCTTTTTGGAAAATCCTGCTTTTCTATTGTTTTCTGCCTTTTAATTTCTTTTGAGACAGAATATATTATATTGCATAAAGATTTTGTCAAACGAAAATAATTAATCAGATTCTTATGTCAGCGGAACATGAATTTGCCGGCAGCCGTTTCCTCGGCAAAAATTTTAATTTGAAAAAATTAAACATATCGGATTCTTCTTTCATAGTGGCATCTGTCGAGGCCGGCAACACGACGACCAAGTGTATTTTGACATCCACTGATTTGAAAACGGGAAAAACCGAGATTCTCGGAAAATGTGTTCGCCTGACGCGTGAAATTCAAAAGCCGACCGCGCCGGAAAAGATTTTCGGGAAAACGGTCGGCGGGACAGAACTGACAAAAGAAACGCTGTCCGAACTCGTTCGCGACACGATTCGACAGGCGCTTTTTGAAAACAATTTGTCTGCCGATGACATTCATTTTGTTGTCCGCTCGACCGGCGTCACCGCCGAAAACGGTGAACAGCTTGAAATGATTATTTTAGCGCTGGCGGACGGCTGCCTTTCGGCAGGATTTTCACCGCGAAAAATGACGGGCTATCTCAGTCTTGAAAATATGCCCGACAAACTGAAGCCTTATTGTCATCTTGAAAAAGTTTATTTTGACGGCGCCGTTGCAGGCGTTCTTCCCCCGATCGGATTCGGCGAAAGCATTATTTCAAATGAAATGGAAGGCGAGCTGGCATTAGCCGGACTCAAGGAAGCCGGGAAACACACCGGAACGGATTTCAGAAATCCCTGCGCCGCAATCGATATGGGAACAACGCTCTCGGGACGGATTGCCGACGGCAGCAGCCCGTATGCTAAAACAATTGCCAATTTCTGCGGCTACGCCGGTGCGGCGGCAGATGCTTTAATCAGCCGGATTGATGAGAACAAAAAAAGTGCTTTTGAAATTTTCAAATCCGAAACGGAAGCAAACGCGGCAATTTCGGGCGATGAAATCAACGCGGCGCTTTCCGAAATCATGAAATCTGTTCATGTGATGAAAATTCCGGATTATCGAAAGCAATTCGGTCCTTTCGCCGTCAACGCCGTTGCTGCCGAAAAAGCAGGCGTAACTCTTTTCGGCTGTGACATCGGAGAAAACGGATCAGATTTGGATAAACTCGCCGAAATCGGAAAAAAGATGTATGACATCGGCGGAATGGAAGCCGTTTCTGTTTTGGCAGATGAAATGATGTCTGAAATTGCGGTGTCATTGATTGATTGCATTCAAAAGGAGAATCTGCTGAGCGCGGATTCAATGATTGGAATTACAGGTCGCGCCGGGATTACGGGACAAAAAAAAGAGCTGATAATTCAAAAATTGAAAGCGAGAGGCATACCGGAAATGCCGGAATCAAGATTGATTTTCGCAGAAGACGGACTCGCGCGCGGCGCGGCGGTTATGGCGCGCTGTATGAATTCACTCGGATGTCCGAAAAATCCAATTGGCGGCAAACGCGAAAGCGGCTGTATTATGGAAGCGCGCCGGAAATATCAGAATTTGTAAAAAATGAAAAAAAACGCCGTCAAACTGTCGGAAGAATAAAAGAAAGCAGCATGAGCCAGCCGATAAAAATAACGGATTGGATAAGAACAATCGGCAAACCGAATTTTAAAAACTCCCAAAATGTCAATGTTTCGCCTGTTTTTTCAGCATTTTGAATGATAATAATGTTGCTGGCTGCGCCGAAGAGTGTTAAATTCCCCGCAAGCGTGCTGCCGGCCAATAATGTAATGTATTGAATCGGCGCAGCTGACAAATTTTCAAGAATCGGAAGCGCCAGCGAAACGTAAGGAACATTTGAAATGAACTGGCTCAAAATGAGACTCGTTGAATACAAAACGGAAACGGAAGTTCCGAATTTTTCGGGAATATAAGTTTGGAAAAAACCGGTCATGCTGACGGATTCGATGAGAACGAACATGGAAATAAAAAACAGAAGCGTTGTCCAATCTGTTTTTTGAATCAGTTCTTTTCGCCGGCCGGAAAAAAAGATTAAGGGAAGTGCGCCCGCAAATGCAATAATGACTAACGGGAAAGGCAGCCCCGAAATCGAAAAGAGAATTCCTGCAAATACGGCGGCAAAAACAGCTGCGATTGAAATTTTTGTGATTTTTGAAAGCGCGGGATCTGATTGAAAACCGGAATCCGCCGGAAGAATGCATGCCGAATCGGAATTATCAGAGAATGAAGAATCTGCAGCCGCTTGTTTTGGACTTTTCTTTCGAATTGAAAAGGATAAGCAGAAGTAAATCACAAGCAATCCCAATATAGTCGGAACGAGCAGATAGATGAAAAACGGAAGGAAAGAGCCGCCGAATGCCGCGTTTGCAATCAGTAAATTTTGAGGTGCGCCGATCGGGGAGAGCAGACAGCCTGTTGTAACGGATGCTGCCAGCGCAAACAGAAGCATTTTGGAAGGAATTCCATAGCGCCCGGCACACCAAATTGAAAACGGCGCAAAAATAACGGCGACAGTATCGTTCATCAGCAGTGCTGACAGGAAACCGGCAAAGAAAATAAAAGCGAACAGAAAAGATTTCGCTGTCGGCAGCCGATTAAAATATTTGGACGCAAATGATTTCAGGATTCCGGATAAATCAACGGCGGCGCCGACGACAAACATGCCGAAAAGAAAGAAAATGACATCCCAAGAAACGGCGGCGAATGCTTCGAAAATTGAGATTTGACCGAGCAGGAGAACGGCAGCGGCGCCGAGTGTCATTGAGACCCACATTGGGATTCGGATCGAACCGATTTTGCGGACGATGATGAGCAGTAGAACAATGAAGAGAATAAGGACTGCCGGCTGCATATGATTCACGGATTGGAATTGGAGGAAGAAAGAAAATAGGAATAGAAATTGAAAAATTAAAATAAAAATGGAAGAGAAAGCCGTCTGAAGCGGCAATTTTAGAATCAGGAATTAACCGGCGCCACCGGGCGCGTCACGGCTTTCGACATTTTGAAGGGATTCGATAGCTTCTTCGCGGAGACGGATTTTTTCTTCAATATCGGCTTCCAAATCTCTGCGTTTGGCTTCTGTTTTCACGACTTCGTCCGTGAGTTCTAAAAAGTCGATTTTATAATAAAGCTCGGTGGAATCTAAAAAGGCCCAAATGCCTTCGTCGTCTTCCATAATTTCGGTCACCTCTCCGACGGTTCCCGTATTGATGTATTTAACGTAATCGCCGACCTTGATTTCACGGCCGCGAATGTCAAAAACTTTAAGCTCTGCCATACTTGATTGGAATGTTTTAAAGGATTAAAAAGATTCTGTTTTTGAAAAATGAAAATGACGGAATTTAATGATTCTTGTCAGATGGCCGCCCGCGCGCGTAAAGGTTGGATTTTCGGCGGATTGATAAAAACGAAAGGATGTTTTAAAAATAAAAAATAAAAAGCAGCAGGCAATTCTTTTCGCCTGCTTCGTGATTCAAAAGAAAATAAATTATGAACCGTTTTTGATTTCGGAACGAATATCGCCGATTCTGGCAACGCGTTCGGCAAACGCATTGTGTTTGTGAATGCTTTCTTCGTTGATTTGCTTGATTGTAATAATCGCGTCATCGGGAAGCTGCGGGAATGTGTCGACGACTTTTTTCGCCATCGTTCGAACACAGTCTTCTACGAATTTCGGATTTTTGTGCGCCTGCTCAACGACTTTCTTTTCATCAGCGCGTTTGAGAATTTCATAAACATTGGAACTCATGGAAGCTTCAATGATTTCAATAATATTTTCTAAACGAACGTCGGTCGTGTCCAAAGTCTGAATTGAAATTATACCGCGGCCGCGCTGATTGTGTGATGCCATCGGGATTGCTTCAAAGAATTCTGTGATTTTTTCATCAGCTAAACCGAGTTCTTTGAGCTTGTTTTCGGCTTCTTCCTGCATCATGGATTGAGCGCACGGACAAGCTGTCATGCCCATGACTTCGGCGCCGATCAGTTTTTTGATTTGAACGGCATTGTTTCCATCACTTCCGTCTGTTCTTTCGGCAACGGCGTCAGCGAAAATGTCGACAAACTGCTGACAGTCAACGCCTGTCGCCGGCGATTTACGGCGAATCATGTATTCGCTTTTCATACGAACTTCTGCGCGGGAAGCGTATTCATGGCGACCAATCAAATTTTCGGCGATGTCGCCGCACAAATTTTCAATTTCATAAACGGGTGATTGGGAAATATTGGTTAAAACTTCTTCAATCGCTTCGAAATTACGGGAAAGGTTGGCGCCTTTTCTGTCGGAAGGCAGATCTACAAAAATATCAAAAGACGACATCAAAATAATCGGTCTTTTGTTTTCCCTTTTGATTTCAATCAGTTTTTTAACGTCAGTTACGCCGACGCGTGTTAAATTAATAGGAACGGTCGGACGGTTTGCCTGAACATCCGGAAGGATCGGGCATTGTGTCATTTTTCATTTACCTCGCTCGAATTGTTTTTGATAAAGTATTCGTACCGCTAAAAATCATCTGTTGGTATAAAAATGATATTGTTAAGGCGAGAAGGCGGCGACAAATGGATGAGGAGGAGAGAAACGAGCAGCGGCACGCGCGAACGCGACAAATTTTAACAAATTGTAAAAAGCAACACTCGCTTTTGATCAAAAATAAAGCATATATGCTGTCAAACAGAAAGCAAAAGAAAAGTATAAAAACTTACGACAAAGCAGTGAATGCTTTGCCGATAAGATAAAAATAACAAATGTTATAAAAATTAGATTTCGTCGATCTTTTCGATCTTGACTTTCTCAACAAAGGGTTTGTTGATTTTCGGGGGCATCCAGGACGGTCTGTTCTTGGGTGCGTCAACGATTTCTTTCCATGCTTTGAAGACGTGGACTTTCTTGGTTCCTCTTTCTCTGAGCATGATTGTTTCGGGCTTTTTCTTTGTGCCTGCGCCGCGGTTTGCGACTTTCAAGGCTGCCTGTCTGGGTTGTTTGCCGGTAAAGACACCGGATTCGTTACCATTTTTGTCTCTTAAAACAAAGTTTCTTGTTTCTGCCATCTTAATCACCTTTGCAATACTATACGATATTGCTAAGAAACAATTGGAGAAGCTCATATAAATACTTTATTGAAGAATTGACTCTATGAACACTGTTTTGACGAAAAAATATTTTTTTTTCGGAGCCAAGATAATTTTATACATTGTAACTGAATAAATTTCGAAAAAACGATTTAAACGAAGCCTCCCGAAAAGGTTTTTCGAAAAACAGTCACGCCGAGAATAGATACGAATTTTCAGAAGGAAGGAAAACGTTTTAATTTTCCGTTTTTAAAAACAGCGCATAGCGACATTGCTGCAAAAAGACGGCTTCAAGAGAAGCCGTTTCGTGAATTGTCGATAATTTTAATGAAAATTTGAAATAATTTTGGAAAAAGTTTAGAATGAAAATAAAATCGAAAACGAAACATCCTTTTTCTTAAATTTGATGAAAAACGAACTCCCTCTTACATTTATTATTTTAAGAAAAAGCGGAGTTCGGATTTGAGTGATTTATTAAAAAGGGATGTTTCGGTTTGTTTGATGTTTGAGAGCAAACATTTTAATCAACATTTAATCAACATTTTAATCAAATATTTTAATCAACCATTTTAATTTAAAGTAATTTAAAGCAAATTTTTAAGAAATATCAAAACGTTTAAAATGTCAAATACATTAGGGCACATAATTATAAAAAAATTAAATGGCGGAAAACAGAAATTTCCGGCAAAAATAAAAATTACAGATAAAATTCCAAAAATTATTAAAAAGGCGGCAGGGAACACAAATGGCAATTAAATTTGAAGATGTCTTAATTGAATCATTGCCTTACATAAGGGATTTCTCGGGATCGACAATGGTGATTAAAGTCGGCGGCAACGCGATGCTGAATCCCGAAAAGACGACAACGATTATGGAAAGCATCATTCAGGATATCGTTCTTTTGCATTACGTCGGCATCAATCCGATCATTATTCACGGCGGCGGTCCTGAAATCAATGAGAAAATGGAAAAGATGGGAAAACAGCCGAAATTTATCGGCGGCCTTCGTGTGACCGATGACGATACACTTGAAATTGCCATGATGGTGTTAGTCGGCAACATCAATACGAAAATGGTGTCTCTCATCAACAAACACGGCGCCAAAGGCGTCGGTATCAACGGCGTTGATTCGAACCTGATTGTCGCCGCCAAAAAGAAAAACCAGCGCGTTATCGTTGACGGCAACGAAGAAGATGTTGACATCGGCTGGGTCGGTGAAACCGAAATCATCAATCCCGGACTTCTGCGCATCATGATTGAAAACAATTATATCCCGGTCATCTCTCCAATCGCTGTTGATAAAAGAGGTCAGATGCTCAACATCAATGCAGATACTGTCGCCGGCGACATCGCGGCCGCCATGGGAGCAAAAAAACTGATCATGATGACCGACATTTCCGGCGTTCTTCGCGACATTAATGATAAAGAGAGCCGCATTTCCAAAATCAGACTCCACGAAATTGACGGTTTGATAAGTGATGAAATCATTTCAGGCGGCATGATTCCGAAAATCAAAGGCGCCGAAGTTGCCGTCAAAAGCGGCGTTGAAGGCGTTCATATCATCAACGGCAGCACACCGCATTCACTTTTGCTGGAACTGTTTACAGATACCGGCGTCGGTACGATGATTTTTGATGAAAGTGAAGAGTAAATTGCACTCTTCTTTTTCATTTAAATTTTTAAATAAACGGAATCTGTTTTGAGTTTACTTTTTGAAAAGCTGTGCGGCTCGCGCGCGCAGCCGGCAGCAGCAAACGGAATCAGCAAAGCAGCTGTGGTAATTATTTTTGCGTTTGACAGGTGCATGTAATTAAAAAAAGGACACAAAAACGACAATGATTTTTAGCCAATATTTTGAAAAAATGTTGTGGCTCGCGCGCGGAAAGCAGCACAAAAAAAGAAAGAAAAAAAGAGAATGATAAGTGAAAAAAGAAGCGGAGAAAATCAAATGAAATATCAAAGGAGATCTTCACCGTATTTTTCAATAAACTTAGCATCGCTGTCTTCATCGCTTTTAATATGAACCGTCAGGAATTCTTTTCGTTCGGAAGCGACCGCATAGGAATCATAAATATCCGGCAAGTCTTTTTTGAGCCTTTTGGAATCGATTTTGAAAGTCTGTTTCGCTTCGACATAACTGACTTTTGTATCATGAGCGGCATAAGATTTCAGCTCAAGAAGCTTGAAAGCTTCGAGAAGCTCTTCTTTTCTCGCTTTTTCCTCAGCTTCAGCCGCATCTTTTTTTTCTTTGGCTGTTTTGATTTCAAGGATTTTTTGAGCTAAAAATTCCTTTTCTTCATCAGATAATCGTTTTATTGGATAATCGTCCAAGTTCTAACCTCTTTTTCCGAATTTGAATCAAATAATTAGTGAGTGTATTCAATTATCCGAATTTCATCACCGACTGAATTATGAACTGCATCACGCATTTTTTTAGCGAATGGGCATGGAAAACCAATAGGAGTTCCTTTAGAGATACACGAAGCGAAAGCAATTGTATCTGCGCCGCGCCGAACCATTTCCTGAGCTCGGAACACAGCTTTTTTGCCGGGGCACCCGCCGCATGAATTTACTCCGACAACTTCGATTTCTTCTTCAATCCCTTCAAACGCGCCCTTTTTCTCGCGCATAAATTTAAAATCCGTCGTCGCCGGACATGTATCCTCTGTTTGTTTACATCGAATTAATCCTACTTTCATCTTTTCACCTCGATATAAAGATTAGAAATAAAATAAAAAATAAAATAAAAAATAAAATAAAAAATCAGAATTTAGAAGATAAATGAAAATTAAAAATTAAAAACCAAAAACTGAATAATTCAATTTTTGGCGAGTTCTTTGACCAATCTCGCGACATCGGTTCCGACTTCGGAACACTTGGCGCTGCCGCCCATGTCAACGGTATTGACTTTCTTTTCAATAATATTCTTTTCAATGGCTTTGACGATTGTGTCGGCGGCTTCTTTTTCGCCGAGCGTTTCAATCAGCAAAGCGCCGGCCCAGATTGTTGCCAAAGGATTCGCGCGGTCCATGCCTTTGTATTTCGGAGCGGAACCGTGAATCGGTTCAAACATGCTGGTGCCGTTCGGATTGATATTGCCGCCGGGCGCAAGACCGAGACCGCCCTGAATCATGGCGCCGAGATCGGTAATGATGTCGCCGAACATATTCGGCGTGACAACGACGTCGAAAAATTCCGGATTTTTGACAAACCACATGGTGACGGCGTCAACGAAATTGAAATCGGTTTGAACTGTCGGGTAGCCTTTGCCGACTTCTTCAAAAGTTTCGCGCCAGAAACCGTAAATGTCGGAGAGAACATTCGCTTTGTCAACGGAAGACAAGTGGTTGTTTCTCTTGGCTGCCAAATCATAAGAATATTCCATAACGCGCTTAGTGCCTTCTTTTGAAATCATGCCAATTTGGTAAGCGATTTCTTCGCTGTCGGTTTCAATGTCCATGCCGAATTTCGCGCTGTAAAGATCGCGCTGAACTTCAAGAAGCTCTTTCTTTTGACCTTTTGTTGTGCGGCCGCCGATTCCGATATAGAAGTCTTCAGTGTTTTCGCGGACAACAACGAAATCGATGTCTTTGGCAGTTTTGTCTTTGAGTGGCGTTTCAACACCGTCGAGCAGTTTAATCGGACGGAGATTGATGTATTCGTCAAACGCGAAACGAAGTTTGAGAAGAATGCCTTTTTCCAAAATGCCGGGAGTCAGTCTCGGGTCGCCGAGTGCGCCGAGGTAAATGGCTTTGTAGCCGGAAAGTTCTTTGATGGCGGCATCAGATACGAGTTCGCCTGTTTCCAAATAGTGATCGGCGCCATGGGGATATTCAATCCAGTCAATGTCGAATCCGAAAACTTCTCCGGCTGCGTCAATTACTTTTTGTCCTTCCCTGATGATTTCGGGACCGATTCCGTCACCGCCGATTGTCGGCACTTTATATTGAGTCATTTTTAATCTCCTTTATTTTGATTACTTTTTATTTCTGATTTTTTTGGTTTGTTGATTTATTGATTTGTTTTTAGATTCTGTTTTTGATTTGTTTTTTCATTTATTGCAATACTTGTTGACTTGAATTGACTGGATTTGAATTTGAAATATTTTAACTTGATTTTAATCAAATAAAAAAATGAAAAGAATGAAAATATATATCGGAATTTGAAATTCCGACAAGTACACCCGCAAATGAGATTTACAGATTTTTTTGCGTGTGCTTAACTAACCCGCCGTCGTCTACAATCTGCATTAAAAAGTCGGGGAACGGCACGGTTTTGTATTCTTCGTTTTTGGTAATATTTTTGACAATTCCTGCGCCGAGATCGACTTCTAAAATGTCGCCTTCGGAAATGCGGTCAGCTTCCGCGCACTCGACGAGCGGTAAACCGACATTAATGGAATTGCGGTAAAAAATGCGTGCGAACGATTTCGCAACGACACAGCTGACGCCTGAGCCAATCAGCGCAAGCGGCGCGTGTTCGCGGGAGGAGCCGCAGCCGAAATTGCTGCCGCCGACAACAATGTCTCCCGGCTGAACTTTTTGAGTAAAATCGGGACGGACACCGCAGAACGTGTACTTGGACAGTTCCTCCGGCGTATTAAAAATCAGGTAAGTGCCCGGAATCACGGCGTCCGTATCGACATCGTCGCCGAATTTAAAGGCCTTCCCTTTATAAGATTTATTTTCCATGATAATCACTTCTATGAAGTCCGTTATAAATTTATTGTTTGTTAAAACAAAAACCTTTATGAACTTTCCGCTGTCACGCTTTGAATATCGAAAATAAAAATCCATAAATATAACTGAATGCCATGCTTATTCATAAAAAATCAGGAATTAAAGATGAAATAAAAATAAAAAGGAGTTTGAAATGGAAAAAAACAACAAAGAAAAAGCGCTTTCAGATTTTTTCAAAAATCATCGAAATATTTTGATTGCTTTTTCCGGAGGCGTTGACAGTGCGCTGCTCGCGGCAGCGGCAGTTGCTGCTGCTTCGGCAGCCGGCAGCGGCGCTGCTTGTACTGCTGCAGCTGACATTGCTGCTGCCAACACTCCAACTGCCAACACGCTAACTGCCAACACGCTAACTGCCAACACTCCAACTGCCAACACTCCAACTGCCGACACTCCAACTGCCAGCACTCCAACTGCCAACACTGCTTCTGCCGGCACTAAATTGCTGGCAGTTACAGTTAAAACCGAGTTTATTTCAGACAGAGAAATTCAAGCAGCACAGGAAACAGCCAACGAAATAGGAATTACTCATATTTTCATTGAAAAGAAAATGCTGGATTTTCCGGAAATTAAAAATAATCAAAAAAGCCGTTGCTATGTTTGTAAAAAAGAACTCATGGGAACACTTTTGAAATACGCTGAAGAAAACGGATTTGAAACAGTTGTGGAGGGAACGAATTATTCCGATGTTCTTTTGAATGACGCCGGCGAAATCCCCCGCCCCGGTTTTTCGGCGATATTGGAATTAAAAGAAAAGCGGGGCGAATTTTTACCGAAAATTGAAAGTCCGCTTGCCGATTTGAAAATAACGAAAGAAGAAATCAGAGAAATGGCGGGGCGCAAAAACCTTTCCGCCGCCGGCAAACCATCGGGATCATGTTCAGCAACGCGTTTTTCATATGAGACGGAAATAACAGCCGATATGTTGAAAACGATAGATTCTGCCGAACAAAAAATAAAAGAAATCGGCGCGAAACAAATTCGGATTCGATGTCATACGGATTCGGCCGGCAGAAATTTCGCTCGTATTGAAGTCGAAAAAAGCGAAAGAGATATTTTCTTTGACCCGAAAAACCAAGAAGCAGTTGACGAATTAATCGCTTTTTTAAAAGAGAACGGCTTTTCTTACGTGACGGTCGATTTAGAAGGATTCAGAAGCGGCAGCATGGATATTTGATTAGGCGGGAAAAGAAATGACAGAAACGGAAAATAAAAAAGAAGTCATAATACGCCGCGCCGAAAACGAAGATGAGATGGCGATTGAAATCATTTTATCGACTTATTTTTTAGATCGCGATGACATTCCGCACAATGATTTTTATGTCGCCGAAGTGAACGGAAAAGTTGTCGGCTGCGCAGCTTTTGTGAAATTGAAAACACTGAAAACCGGCGTTTCTTTTTATGAAATTCATACCATCGCCGTGATGCCTTCGTATAAAGGAAAAGGGTACGGGAAACTTCTTTTAAACCGGCTGACGGAAGAAATTGAAAAAGACAGAGCCGCCTCTTTGGAAACGATTTCAGACACAATTTATACCCGAACGACCGCACCTTATTTTTTTGAACACATGGAATTTACGCGAGCAGAAGGAATTGATAAAAAAGAGATATGGGAAGAATGTGTTGTTTGTAATGAAATAAACAGATGCAATCAAACGGTTTTAATAAAACGGTTGGCAGAAAAACAAACACAAATATAAACAAGAAACTTGTTCTAAAACAAAAATAAAACAAAATAACCAATAAGGGACAAGAATAAAGGAATAATAATTCGGGGTATATATGTTAACAATGGGCATCGTCAATATGTATGACAAAATAAAAATCGTGGACGCGCACTATCGGGCAATTGCAAGAGCAGCGCCGATTTGCTACGCGTACGGTTTTTCTCTCGCGCTTTTTGATTTTCCGTTTAAAATGGACAAAGACGAACTTGTGGAATTTGTAATGGATAAAACCACAATCGGCGAATCCGGAAAATATTTGGATTTGCTCAATAAAGAACATCATTTGTTTGTATCAGACTTGCCGCCGAAAGGATTTCCCGCACACTTCGGATCCGTTGTCACGACAACTTCCAAACCGTATCCTCAAAAAGTGCTGACGCCGCTGGATGTCGCCGCCGGAAATATGCGCAAAAAATCATATATGTTTTTAGTCGGCCTCGGCCGCAAAGGTTTGCCGAAAGATCTTTTCGAGCGCGCGGAATATCATTTGGATATTACAACCAAAGGAATTTCTTTAGAAACGTGTACGGCAATCGGTGCAATTCCAACGCAGATTAACGCTTTGACTTTTGCGCTTGAGCAGAGACAAAATAAAACGAATGAAGAAAAATACTACTGATACAACCAATGGATGCCGATTGAGAATTATGCTTCAAGATATTGAACCGAATCAATTTCGAAACGAATTTGAAAACAAAGAACCGGATGGCTCTGATTTTGTTTTTATTTTCAAAGACGACCAGGTTTTGCTGAAAAATGACGAAACACTTCTTGAAATTCCAAAATTCGAGGATTTGGAAGAGGGAGAAAATATTCAAAAAAATGCTGTCTATCTTTTTTCAATCGACAATCAATCTTATTTTTTAGCGGCGGATTTTGTAAAAGATTTTGAAAACGGTAAAGCCGGATATGAATATAAAAAAATGCGGTCCGTTTTAACCGACGCTGCGAAAATTCCGGCATTCGCATGCGCGACCGCGTTTCATTTATCGAAATGGTATTCAACGCGCCGATTTTGCGGGCGCTGCGGTGAAAAAACAGTACATAAAAAAGATGAGCGAGCGATAGTTTGTCCGAGCTGCGGATTGACGGAATATCCGAAAATTTCTCCTGTTGTTATTGTCGGCATTAAAAACGGAGAAGAACTTCTGATGACAAAATACACAACAGCGGCTTCAGAATACCGAAATTACGCGCTTGTCGCGGGTTTTGTTGAAATCGGTGAAACTTTGGAAAATGCAGTTCGCCGGGAAGTTTTAGAAGAAGTCGGCGTTCATATCAAAAATATAGCTTATTACAAAAGCCAGCCGTGGGGGCTTTCAGACTCTTTATTGGCAGGATTTTTCGCGGAGTTAGATGGCGATAAAACAATTTGTTTGGATGAAAAGGAATTGTGTGAAGCCGTTTGGGTGTCGAGAAAAGAAATTCCGCAGGTTGATTCGCTCATGAGTTTAACGGCAAATATGATTGAAGCATTCAGAAGCGGAAAAATAGAATAAGATAAGAAAATTAATGTAAGAAAATTAAAGAAAAACAATTAGAAATCCGTTAAGGATTTCATTGTTTTAAATTCACAGAAGCGCGTCAAAGCGCTGTAACAAGCCACGCCAGCCCGAATATCGAACCAAGCATGAATAATCTTGCGATTGTGATTTTTGTCTGACCTGTGATACCTGCACCGAAAGGCGCGTTTTTCATTGTAGTTTTATTTACACTTTTTTTTGTACTGATGTTCTGCATTGACTGCATAGTCTCATATCCTTTTGAGATAAAGTCTCATATTCTTTTGAGAAGTTCATCACTGATTTATGAATAGAGCAATAAATTTCATTGATTCATTGCAATATATAATCGGTTTTGAATCTATATATAGTTTGCTTCATACCTTTTTTGTTCAAAAAGGGCAGCAAATGACATTCCTACAATGCTTGATTTTTCAAAAAATCCGGCAGTGTCGAAATGAAAATAAAGTGCATGCGGCTGAAAGGAACGCAAGCGGTTCAAACGAAATGATGCGCCTGTGTTTGCTTTCTAAGAAGATTTTCAGAGTTTCCAAAATTCCCCTGTTTTTCAGAATTTCGAGTTTTTAGAATTTTGGATTTTCAGGGTTTGTCAAAAACCTTTAAAGAATTGAAATCTATTGTTTCAGATATGCTTAGAAATTCATACATCCACATGACCGGCATCGGCAAAGGGGTGGAAAAAAACATTTGGGATTTTGGAATTGATTCGTGGGACGAAGCCATTGAAAAAATGGACAAGCTGCCGATTTCAAAAGCTAAAAAGAAATCGGTTGAAGTCGGAATCGAAGAATCGGAATCTCAGCTGAAAGAAAAAAATCACTGTTATTTCGCTCAAAATCTGCCGTCGGCCGAACACTGGCGCGCTTATTCTGAATTCAGTAAAGATGTTGCTTTCGTCGATATTGAAACAACAGGTCTCGCGCCCGGCCAAGATACGATTACGGTTGTCGGAATATATAACAGAAAAGAAGCAAAAACATATGTCCAAGGCATTGATTTAGATGAAATCGCCGATGAATTTTCCAAATATAAAATGCTGATTACTTTTAACGGCGCCCGCTTTGATTTGCCGTTCATAAAGCGCGAGTTTCCTGAAATTAATTTTGATCAGCTGCACATTGATTTGATGTATCCTCTGAAAAGAATCGGTTACTGCGGCGGTCTCAAAAAAATTGAACGTGAAATGGGAATTGTCAGAGGCGACAATATCAAAGACGTGGACGGCTGGGAAGCGGTACGTTTGTGGCGCAGATATCAGCGCGGCGATGAAGCGGCACTGGATACGCTTTTAGAATACAACCGCGAAGATATCGTCAATTTGGAAACAATTATTGAGAAAGTGTACTGCGATTTGATTGATAATTGTAAATGTAAAGAAAAATGAAATTAAAAAAATAAAAATAGACAAAAAAGAATTGGAGACTAAAAAATGATTATCGTCAACACAGATTACATTACCGGAAAAGATTTGGAAATGCTCGGCCTTGTCAAAGGCACAACGATTCAGGCAAAAAATATCGGCCGCGATATTACGCAGGGTCTTCGAAACATTGTCGGCGGCGAACTGAAAGCCTACACTGATTTATTGATCCAGTCCCGCGAAATTGCAACGCAACGAATGATTGAAGAAGCTGAAAAAATGGGAGCTGATGCTGTTGTAAATGTCCGGTATTCGACATCGTCGGTGATGCAGGGCGCTTCCGAAATTTTAGCATATGGGACGGCTGTTAAGTTTAAGTGATATTTTGAAAAATTGAAACTTTCAAATCAATCAATTAAATTTTTAAAAACGGTTTTTGAATGCTTAGAATAAAAAATAAATAAACTTTCATGCGATGTAGAATCATGATGTTATAAGTATAAGACCTTAAAATTAATTAATTTAATCAGATTTGAGAGAGATTTTATAGAGGAATAATTATGGGAACATTTGTTGATATATTTAAAGCGATATTTCAAGATGCTTTTTTGTTTGTTACGATGTTTATAATAATGTTAATTGTTCTTCTTGGAATTTTGATTTTTTTGAATGGTTCATTCGAAAAAGACGAAAAGAAACAATTGTTAGGTGCCGTTTTTTGGACAATAGCGTCAATTATTACTTCAGTATTTATGCTTAAAGGGAGCTCAAATTTTGAAAATTTCAATAACAATATTTTTTGGTATTCAATGATTGCAGGAATTGGGCTCTATTCGTTATTTACATCATATGCTATTAGCGATTGTTATAATTATATAATATATTATAAAAATCACAGAAATGATTTTAAAAAAACATATTCTGATAGATTAATAAGGGTTACTTCGAATTTATCTCTTGGAATGATTTTATTCATCCTATTCATGTCGATTTTCGCATTTTTATTTGTTCTCATATTTTGTTTATATATCCTTTTTTTCAATGGAACAGATTTTTTAAATGAAAATTCGGATTTTGGTTTTGATTCGTATCTTGGATTTATTACATCTATAGCCACAGTATGTTATGTGATTTTTACTGGAATTACATTATATTACTTAAATAAACAGATTAAAGCACAAGCTGATACTCTTTCCAAAACCACAACCCAATTAGAAAATCAGAAATCAGATATAAAAATTAAAAATATAAATGACAAACTAAAAGACACAAAAGAACAAATTGAAGAATACTATGCACCTATGTTAAATTATTTGTTAAGTTATAAAATGAGTTTTGATGGAACAGTAAACGCACTATTAATTTTAGATGAAAAGGAAAAGGAAAAAAATTTTAGCGAAGATTTGAAAGAACTCAAATTAATTTCGGAAGAAATCAACTTATGTCTTTCAAAATATATGTATGAAGACCCAGAAAATATTGTAATAGGTTTCATGTCAGATGTACCTGAATTAAGTACAACAGAAATTATGAAATTAAGTGTTCGTCGTAAAGATATAATGCAAAATAATAAAGAATTGAAAACAATGAAAAACGATGTAACCGATTCAATTAATAGGATAAATAATAAAATAGATGGATATCAAAATTCTCTAAAAAAAGAAATAAAAGAGAGAGGAAAAAAGATCAACCAACTTAGAAAAGAAAGAGACGAATTAATAAAAAATAGTGAACAAGAATGAGGTTAATATATTTAGTTAAATTAAAAAATAAAAAGAAGCCCCGTGCGTGATTTGAACACGCGACCTGCTGATTACAAGTCAGCCGCTATACCCCTAAGCCAACGAGGCGCTTTGAAGTAGTCCACAAATGCAATTCATGATTAATAAATCTTGCGCAAAAAAATCGTTCCGCTGCCCTTCGGGCTGCTCACGATTTTTCCGCAGCAGTGGAGGGCGGTGTTTATGAAAATTCGCTGCGCGAATTTTTATGGCTCCGCCTAAGATTTCATCGGGTGTTTACTGAAAAATTGCTTCGCAATTTTTACGGCTGCGCCGCCGAAGGCAGGCGCCGGGCGCAACCATTTGGAATCAGGTTTAAGTTTACCACTTGGAGTCAGATTTGAGTTTACCATTTGGAATCAGGTTTAAGTTTACCATTTGGAGTCAGGTTTCCGTTTCCATATGGGCTGAGGTGTTTACTTAAAAATCGCTGACGCGATTTTTGCTGCCGCCGCACGCGCGCGAGCCGCACCAATTTTTCAAAATTGTAAAAATCCGCCTCCTTTTTATAATTGAAATCGAAAATTCAATCTATATTTTCTTTTGAATGACGTATTCGCTTGCTTATTTATTTTTGAAGCGCAAAGCCGGTGCATCATATTTATGCGGAACAAAATTATATATAGTTCTTGGGTGTTTTGGGGTGAGCAAAGCCTTACGTTTCGTTTTTCTTTTTGCGGTTCGTTCTCTATTTATTCTCTATAGATTCTTTCTATATTGTTCATTTATAGTTCCTCTGTGCCGCGTTTCGAAATTCCGACTTTGTTTTCAAATATAAAAACAAATGAACGTTTCAAACGTTTTCTTTCTCATTTGAGGTTTAATTATGAATCAAAATAATCACACTCAGCCGGAGGACTTTTTGTCTTCCGAGGGACCGGCAGAGTCCCCCTCCTCTCCGACGCAGCCGAGCAAATCGGATGCAGACACTTCCGTCTTAGGAAGCCAAGATATGACCGATGCCGGCGGAGCGCCGTCAGATTCGGACAGCTCCGGTGATTCCGGGAAAATGACAAAAGGCGTTTCCGATCTTCTCGGAAATCCGAAAAAAGCCATGATCAAAGTTTCCATTCCGGTCATGATTGCCCTCTTTTTCGAATCCATTTATAATCTGGTCGACACATTTTGGGTCGCCGGTCTCGGCGCAGAAGCGCTGGCCGCAGTCGGATTAGCATTTCCGTTCTTCATTGCATTAATGGCAGTCGCAACCGGCATTGGTGTCGGTGCCGGATCCGCTGTCTCAAGGGCAATCGGTTCTAAGGACAAAAAAAGCGCGGACAAATTCGCAACACATGCCATTATCTTTGCCGTCATCATGAGTTTCATTTCATGGCTGATAATTCCGTTTATGGAACCCATTTTCATGCTGATGGGCGCAGACGCATCACTCGCAGCAACCACTGCCGGATATATGAATCCGTTCATTTATTGTTCCTTCTCCATCTTCCTTCTCAATGTCGGAAATTCACTTCTGAACAGTGAAGGAAACAGCCGAAAAACAATGTTTGCAACGATTGTCGGTGCCGTTTTAAATATGATTCTTGACCCGATTTTCATCTTTGACTGGGGTCTCGGACTCGGCGTCAACGGCGCGGCTTACGCCAGCGTTTTGTCATTCAGCATTTCAACTGCAATGATTCTCTACTGGCTCCTGGTTCAGAAAAAAACATACGTTACAATCCGCTTGAAAGGATTCAAATTCGAATGGCCGATTATCCGCGACATTATTGTTGTCGGCATTCCCGCAATGGTTTCACAGCTGACAATGTCAATTTCCACCGTTTTGTTAAACGCGATCGTTTTAAATGTCGGCGGAACTGACGGCGCTGCTATTTACAGCACAGGCTGGCGTATCATCTCCATCGGTATTATGCCGATGATGGGACTGGCAACAGGTATGACAACGATGGCCGGTGTTTCTTTCGGCGGGCGCGATATCAAAAAACTGAAGTCCGTTTATTATTTCGGCATCCAAATCGGTTTAGTATTAGAACTCTTGATTGCTGCCTGCGTTTTCGTCTTCGCAGATCCGATTGCAGGTATCTTTGCAACAGGCGAATCTGCGTATCTGCAAGCTGATATCGCATCATTCCTTCAGATCATGTGCCTGATTTTCATGTTCCTGCCGGCAAACATTCTGACATCTTCAATGCTTCAGGGATTGAAAAGGGGATCATCCGCTTTGGTTCTCACATTAATCCGGGCATTCGTCTTTGAAGTTCCGATTGCTTACTTCTTAGGCATTTACATGGAAATGGGTTTGCCGGGAATCTGGATCGGTGCACTTATCGGCGACTTCCTTGTGATGTTAATCAGTTTCGTATTCGGCAATTATGTCATACGCGATTTGATGAAAATTTATCACAAACCGAATACTTCAGCAGAACCGATTATCCAAAAATAAACAAAAGAAACGGTTTTCTATTTTTGAAAACCGTCTTTTTACTCTCTTTTTTTCCTTTTTACTCTCTTTTTCTTTTTCCCTTTTTACTCTCCTTTTCATTTCTCTGCTTTTCCTTTTCTTTTTTTGAATTTTATCCGTCACAATTTTTAAAATGAATAACATCCTTTTTTTACTGGTGACAAAAATGTACAATATTTTATGCTTCGGCGACTCCAACACTTGGGGAATGGATCCGAAAACGCTGACACGTTTTCCTCCTGAAATCCGTTGGACCGGAATTTTGCAGAATGAACTCGGCAGCGATTTTAAAATCATTGAAGAAGGACTGGTTGGTCGAACCGCCTTCATGTCTTTCCCGTTTGAACCGGAAGCCAGCGGCATTTCTTATTTTTTACCATGTGTGAAATCTCATGCGCCGCTGGATTTAATTATTATTATGATCGGAACGAATGATTTCGCTTACGGCGCAACGCCTCTCGGAATCGCCCGCAATCTGACGCGCTACATCCAGACAGCTCGTGCCGACACAACCGGAATGACCGCTCCGCCTCAAATCCTGCTGATTTCACCTGTTCAAATCACAAAAGATTTTGAAAAAAGTCCGTTTCAGGAAATTTTCGGCGATGTCGATGCTTGCATTGAAAAATCGAAAAAGTATGCCGATTATGTCAAAATGATTGCCGAAGAAAACAACTGTCTTTGGCTCGATTCATCAGAGGTTGCACCCGCCAGCGAAACCGACGGACTTCATTATGATGAAAAAGGGCATATGGGTCTCGGAAAAAAAGTTGCCGAAATTGTAAAAAAAGTCGCTTGCTCTACTCTTGATGTTTAATAGTAATGGTAGTCAGATATTTTTTCCGATTGGAGACCGTTTCTGTTTGCAGTGGGAATGAGACCGGCATTTTAAAATCGCTTCGCGATTTTAGCGGCTCTCGCCGCTGTAATATATTCCCGTTATATCCCCGTTACATCTCAGCCCGCCGCCGCGCGCGAGCTGCTGCATTTTTTTGGAAATCAATTCAAACCGAATTCTGATTTTTAAAACTTTTTTTATTACATGCACCTGCCGAAAGCAAAACTAATTAGCAGTGAGAGGGAGATGTTTACTCCCGCTTGGATCAGGCGTTTGTTCCCTATTGGGGTCAGGTTTCCGGTTTGCAGTGGGAGTGAGACTTGCATTTAAAATCGCTTCGCGATTTTTGCGGCTCCCGCCGCAGTAACACCCAACAGCGCCGCCGCTACGCGCGAGCAGACACATTTTTGAAAAAACGATAAAAGCAGGGACGATTTGTGATAAATTACAAAAAATCAATAAAAAGAAAACAACAAAGAAAAAAATAAAATGAAAAGGGAACCGGATTAGTATTCCGGGTCCATGCCGTCAATCGTCATAAAAGACGATTCCATTTCCTTTTTCTTTCTGACACGGTCTTTTTTATCTTTTTCCATGCCGATTGCCTGAATGGCGCCTTCATAAAGCGATTCCAGTTCTTCGGCGGAATTGAGCGTCAAAACACAAAGCGCTTCCGGCAAGCCGCCGTTTTCAACGATAACACCTTTGAAAACGTGACCGATTGCGCCTGAAAGTTTTTCAACTTCCGTTGAAATTTCTTCCATGCTGAGATATTTTTTGTCGCCTTTTAAAATAATCATGGCACGGCCGCCTTCCTTATAGACATCTGTTGAAAATAACAGACCGCGCGGCGATAAACAATTCTGAATAACAGTTCGAATCGGCATTTCATTTTCCGCTTTGAAGTAACCGACTGTCGCCAAACCGGCACCGCCGCTCATCACTGTCTTAAAGTCACCCAAGTCGGTAACCATCATCATTTCGCTGTCCAAAGAGTCGAGCAGGAACAAAAGGCGCTTAGCAATCATGCTGTTGATGCCGTCATAAGCTTCCTGAACATTGCCGCCGATGGATTTCAAATACTGGTTGTCGGCTAAAATAATGCCGTCACACGGACCTTCTCTGAGTTCCTTGAGCATGAAAGCGGCATTCTGTAAGTAGAGCGTTCCTTCTTCCCTGAACGGCAAAATAACGAGCGCGTAAACCGGGAAGTTGTGAGATTTTTTAATTTCTTCAATCAACGGCGGCGTAAAAGAGGATCCCGTTCCGCCGGAAGCGGAAGTGATAACGAAAGCCACGTCAAAGTTGCCGCGTTCTTCAATGGATCTTAAAATATTGCTTTTCTGCTGTTCAAAAACTTCTTTGCCGATATTACGGTTTGCACCGACACCGTGTAAGTTTTTGATGTGAATTCTGTCCTTGGCCTTTGTAAATTTCATTTCTTTCAAATCGTTAATCGCCGTGTTGATTGCAATTGTCTGGACATTGCTCTGGTAATTATGTTTTGAAAAATATTTGGAAAAACCGCCGCCGGCTTCTTTGACGTTTGAGCCGCGGTTCATTGCGTGTTTATTGACGGCATCTAAAATTCTGTTGCCGCATTGGCCGTTTCCGACAAGTAAAACGTTAAGCAAAATGAAATCCTCCGATTATCTGAAATTAAAAAGTATATCGATTTAAATTATAAATTAAAATTACCGATTTAAATTATGATTATATTCTGTTTTTTAGTTTATAACTAAGTTGTTCATCATTATCAATTTTCGTATATATATTTGTTCTTCCTTCTTTATATTCTTCAGTATCTGTTTTATCTTTTGTGGTGTCAGCACCCTTTGTTTTTGGATTCTCCCGTTTTGTCGGCAAACGACGAAATTTTATAAAAAGATGAGGCGAAGATAAAAACAGATCATCATCAAAATAATTCAACAATTATTGAAAAAAATGATGTTGAAAATAAAATAGAAGAAAATAAAATGTGTAAAAAGAGAGAAAAAAGAGAAAAAAAGAGAAGGCAGGTTAATTTTTAATTAACACTGCTATATTCGACTTAAAATTAGTAGAATAAAATTAGAATTTATATTCTCTGTGGCGTTTCCAAAGGAACAAGGCCGCAACGAGAATCAAAAACAATGGAATAAGCAGCACATACCAATTATCAAGCAGAGTTGAAACCGTTTGACTTCCGATTGAATTGTATGAAACTTTTTGAATTACACCGGTTTTTGCACTGTTGTTGTAGGTGTAATTATAACTCATTGTTACTTCAAAAAATCCTTCTTCTGTTGCTGAAAGGGCATATTCGATTGTTTTTTGGTTGTTCGGCATAATCTGGTCAATGTAAACAGTTCCTTTGTTTCCGTTGACTGTAATGTCTTTTCCGCTGACTGTTGCACCCGGAGGAATGTCAAATTCAATACTGATGTACTGAGCCGGCATTGTTCCGATATTGCGGGCTGTAATGTTTCCTTCAATTTTAGTACGCGTGTAATAGTCTACCGAACTTCCGCTCGGCGGAGATGCTGTAAATGTCAATGCGGCTAAATCGCTGACATCAATCGTCACTTTATTGCCTGTAAAATTGTATTTTGTACCGAGATTGTTTTCCGCAGTCACGCTCACAACAGACAAGTCCTTTTTACCGGGCTCAACCGCTTTTAATTGATAAACCAAGTAAGTATTGTTTGTGTTTTTATTAACAGTCTGATTTTGTGTGTTGTTTATTGACACATTTGATTTCAAAAATCCTTCTGTGTAAGGATCATCAATATTTACGTTTTTAGCATCGTAATTTCCTTTATTATGCACATAAACAGTAACAGTCATTATATCATCAACAGAAATATTGCTTGACGGCGTAATGACTTTTGTAATCACCAATTCCGGTTTTCCTGCACCTTCAGCATTACTATGACCGCCTTCAATATATCCTGAATTTGTGACATTGGCATTTGTCCAGATTTCCAGTTTTACTTCATTATATCTGCCGACTTCCCTGAAATCAAGAACTTTCACAGTATAATTACCGTCTTCCGCTTTGAAACTCATTGTCTGGTTCCATCCCAGTTTTGTACCGTTGATTCTGGTCCAGCTGTCATTTTTCCACTCGTAAATACTGAGAGAGACATTTCCGGAAGTGTTGTTGCTGTCATCATCGGTGCTGATTCCGATTGAACCGGCTTCAATAATCACATTGTTAACCATGTATCCGTCACTGCCTTCTAACCATTCGACAGTATCCCATGCCGCTGCTGCGGGTGTCACGACAGCTATTAATAATAATGCGAAAAACAGCAATCCTGCACTATATTTTATTATTTTCAAAGAAACTCCCCTCTATTGTTTTTATAATTCATTGTTCGTTTTTAATTTAGGTTTAAACTTGGATAAAATTTAGGTTTTAATTTAGATTTGAATTAATTTAAAATTTAAATTTAGATTTTAATTTATATTCTCTATACCTTGAAATATAGTTTTAAAGTATGTTAAGATTATTCTCATTTATTTAATATTTTTGATTATTCAACAATCGCAGTAGCGGACTTCGACACCGTTTTATTATATGATATCAAGACCCACATCAATCCATCCGGCTTCATTTGTAACTGCGCTGAGTGAAATCACATCTATGCCTGTTGCTGCGTAATCTGCCAGATTTTCCTTACGAATGCCGCCGGAAGCTTCCAACAGCACTTTTTCCCTCAATTTTTTTTCTTCCAGCATGCGGACAACTTCGAAAATCTGTTCAGGCGTCATATTATCTAAAAGAATAATATCCGCACCGATTTCAGCTGCTTTGAGCGCCTGCTCTTTTGTATCGGCTTCAATTTCGATTTTCTTAGAGAAAGACGTCTGCCGTTTTGCTTCTTCAAAAGCTTTTTCCATGCCCATAATTTCAATATGATTGTCTTTAATCATGACCATGTCTGACAAACTTTGGCGATGCGGGTCGCCGCCGCCGTCTAAAACCGCTTTCTTCTCATATTTGCGGATTCCCGGTGTTGTTTTGCGGGTCGCAGCAATTTTCGGCGTCTTTTTACAGCCGAGTGCAGTCATGTTTGCCGCGGTGCCTGCGGTTTCAACAATATCAACATAATCGCGGGTATTTGTTGCGATTCCGGATAAGTGTGACAGGAAATTTAAAACAAGGCGCTCGGCGCGCAGAATAGCGACAGAATCACCGTTGAGTTCAAACAAAACATCACCGGCTTTTGCTTTCTCTCCGGGATTTTTTTTCTGAACATATGATATTTTCATATAATCGAGAGTCACTGACGCGATTTCAAGTCCTGAAACAACGCAGTCTTCTTTGACAAAAATGATCGCGCTGACATTTTTATTTTCAACGAGCGTGCAGGAGACATCGTCTTCTCTTAAATCTTCTTCAAGGAAATGTTCGATTTCTTTTTGTAATATCATTTTCCTGCGCCCTCTCTTATTTTTATATCTTTTTTTTGAATTAGAATACTTAAAATCAGTTTTTTGGATTATATATTTTTCAGTCAAAGCTGATTTTATTATAAACATATCGGTTTTGAATAAAGCAAAAGACATATGAATACGAAAATTAAAAAGGAATAACTCGACAGAAATTGATTCTATTGTTTTGTTTTATTTTGCTTTAACAACATATTAACAATATATTAACAACAATCAGGAAACAGGATGTTTTAAAAATGATTCAAATCGGCATTATCGGCTGCGGTTTTATCGGCTCTCAAATTTGCCTGGCTATTGATTCGGGCGCGATTTCCGCCAACCTTTTCGGCATTTTTGATTTTTCAGATGAAAAGGCAGATGCTGTATTAAAACAGCTTCAATCCGCCGCGCCGAAAAAATGCACGCCGGAAGAAATGATTGAATCCTGTGATTTGATTATCGAATGTGCATCTCAAGATGCCGTTTTAAAATACGCGCTTCCTGCCGCAGAAAAAGGAATCGACATGATGGTTCTCAGTGTCGGCGCATTCCAAAATCCTGTTTTTTATGAAACTTTGAAAAAGACGGCCGCAGAGACCGGATCCAAAATTTATATTCCGTCAGGCGCTATTGCCGGAACCGATGGATTAAAGTCAGCGGCGGCAGCAGGAATTTCGTCTGTTTCCGTCACAACGCGAAAACCGATTTCCGGGCTTGCCGGTTCGCCTTATTTGATTGAAAATAATATTGATTTATCAAAAATCACAGAACCGATGCTTGTTTTTGAAGGTCCCGCCGCCGAAGCGGTCGTCGGTTTCCCGAAAAACGTGAATGTCTGTGCTACGATCAGTTTGTGCGGAATCGGATTTGATAAAACAACTGTCCGAATAATTGCAGACCCGACAGCAACTGAAAACACCCACGAATTAGATGTGTACGGCGATTTCGGTCACATGAAAATGACGATTGAAAACAAACCGTCGCCGCAAAATCCGAAAACAAGTTATTTGGCGGCGCTTTCTGCCGTTTCAACATTGAAGAAAATCACAGATCCGATTCAAATCGGGGTTTGATTATCCTCATATAGTTACCCCGGCCTCTTTTCCGATCCCGTATCCACTCTCGTTTTCGTTTTTTTATTTTTCGTTCTTTTTTTCTTTTTTGCTCAAAAATGAAACATCTTTTTTCTTCAATTTGATAAAAACCGAACTCCCTCTTCTTTTTTTATTTTGTTAAAACGGAGTTCGGATTTGAGTGATTTTTAAGAAAATGGATGTTTTGGTTTGTTTGAATGATTGAAAAATCCAAACACGAGCGCAAAATGAGATTTTGTGAGATTCGGGCGGTGCGAAAGTGGTGAACGAACTTGAACCGGAGTTTCAAGGCAGCGAGCAAAATTGAGATTGCGGATTCTGACTATTAATTCTATAAAAAATCTGTCAGGTGAAACTTCTTAATGATGGAACTTGATTTTTTATCAAATAATGGGTACGAAACTCCAACTTTTCCTTTCACCCGCTGCGCTCGTGGAACTCATCGTTATAGGGACTGTTTTTGTTTTTTTGATTAAATTAACAGAAACATCCTTTTTTATTCAAAATCAAAAAAACGAACGCCCTTTTCATCTTTACAATAAAGAAAAGCGGCGTTCGCTTTTCATCAAATTAACAAAACCGATGTTTCATTTATTTTCAATTATCTTGTAAAAGAGTTTCACCCGTCATCTCTTCCGGAATTTTCATATTCATAATTTCCAAAAGTGTCGGCGCAATATCGCAAAGCCTGCCGCCATCTCTTAAGATTTTTTTCGATGACCTTGCCGCCAAATCCGTGTTTTTGTTATCAACGTAAATCATTCGAACCGGATTTGTCGTGTGCGCCGTGCATGGTTCGCCATCGGACTCTGCCATCTGCTCAGCGTTGCCGTGATCTGCGGTAATAAACAAAGCGCCGCCTTTTTCCAGAATTTTTTCTGTCAGTTTCCCAACACAAATGTCTACCGCTTCAACTGCCGCCTTAGCCGCTTCAAAAATACCGGTGTGACCGACCATATCCATATTGGCAAAATTAAGAACAATAAAATCATACTTATTTTCATCAATCTTTTCAATCAGCGCATCCGTCACTTCAAAAGCGCTCATTTCCGGTTTTAAATCATAAGTTGCCACTTTCGGCGATGAAATTAAAACACGATCTTCATTCACGTTCGGCTCTTCAACACCGCCGTTAAAGAAAAACGTGACATGCGCATATTTTTCCGTTTCCGCAATCCTCAGCTGGTTTCTGCCGTTCGCTGCCAAATATTCACCGATTGTGTTTTTCAAATCTTTCGGAGGATACGCAATCGGGACCTTTAATTCTTCATCGTACTGCGTCATGCAGACAAAATAAACTTTCGGGAAAAACTTTCTTTCAAATCCGATCTTTGAATCCTGTTCCGTAAACGTGTAAGTCAGCTGGCGCGCGCGGTCAGGTCTGAAATTAAAGAAAATAACAGAATCGCCGTCTTCAATTGCAGCAATTCGTTTTCCGGTTTCGTCCGTTAAAACAATCGGCTTCACAAATTCATCCGTTTCTCCTTTTTCAAAAGAAGACAACAGCGCTTTTTTCCAAGAATTTGTTAAAACGATGTCTTCATTTCCCTCTCCGATTTCAGCCGGATTTTCGAGTGTCAGCGCATCATATGCTGTTTCAACCCGATCCCATCTTTTATCGCGGTCCATCGCATAATAACGACCGACGACGGTTGCGAGTTGTCCGATCCCTTCATCTTCTGTAAACTTTTGAAGATCAGCCAAATCACTCATTGCCGACTTTGGCGGAACATCTCTGCCGTCTAAAAATGCATGAATATAAACGCGCTCTAATCCCTCATTTTTCGCGAATTTCAGAAGCGCTTTTAAATGGTTGATATGACTGTGAACGCCGCCGTAAGACACTAACCCCATCAAATGGAGTGCTGTTTTATTTTCCTTCGCGTTTAAAATCGCTTTCAAAAGAACCGGATTCTGAAAGAACGTTTTGTCTTCAATTTCCTTATTAATCAAAGTCAAATCCTGATAAACAATTCGACCGGCGCCGATATTTAAGTGACCGACTTCAGAATTTCCCATCTGTCCTTCCGGGAGACCTACGGCGGTGCCGGATGTAATGCCGAACGCGCTCGGATAATTTGCAATAAGGGAATCCAAATTCGGCGTATCAGCGGCGGCAACTGCATTTCCATCCGCTTTCGGGTTCCAGCCCCAGCCATCTAAAATCATTAAAAGAAGAGGTTGTTTTGAATCTTGGTTTGAAATAATATGACTTCCAAATTTTGATTTAATATTTATTTTAATTAATCCTGATGTGGATTTTAGTACTCATAATTATTAAAATTATCTAAAAGCCTGACTGCGATTTTCATCCGTTTTGAAAAATGATGCAGCTCACGCGCGAACCGCAGGCGACAAAAACCGTATCCATTACACTGTTTTTGTATACATTTCATTCAGTTTTTCTTCTTTTTTCAGAGATTTTAACTGATAATAAATAATTCCGGCAGCAACGGCACTGACAACGAAATCCGGCAGAGGATACGCAATCCAAACCCCGATTAAATCCAAAAAAAGCGGAATAATGAGAATAATCGGAAGCATAACAACTTGGCGGGCGATTGCCAGAATAAAGGATGCTTTTGCTTTTCCGAGCGCCTGCATAAACGCAGACCCGATCATTTGAAGCGATACGACAGGCAGGCAAATATCGGCCACCCAAAATGCAATCACTGCGGAGGAGACTAATTCCGGTTCGTTCGGCATAAAGAAAGTGAAAATATCTCCCGCAAAAATGTAGGTCACAATCATTAAAGAAGTTGTAATTGCTGTTGCCCAAATGAGCGCAATTTTAAGGATTTTTCGGACGCGGTCATAATTCTTCGCGCCGTAATTGTAGCCGGTGAGCGGAATCATTCCCTGAACAATGCCGAGCATCGGAATAATTGCAAAACCGTAAATACGATTGATTAAACCGTAAATTGCAACATCAGAATCGGTCCCGTAATAATTGAGACTCCAAACCATAACAATGAGTGTAAAAACAAGAGAACCTTCACGGATGAACTCTGAAATGCCGATTTTGCCGATTTCCGCGTAAACAGAAATCTTCGCGGTAATCCAACGAAGACTGAAACCAAGTTTACTGACTTTGAATAAATAAAAAATCAGAATGAGAACATTGAGCATTTGGGAAATGACTGTTGCAATCGCTGCGCCTTCTACGCCCCACCCGAATTCAAAAATGAAAATATAATCCAAAACAACATTAGTCAGACTGGATAAAATGTACATGCACATGGAATAAACGGAATTGCCTTCTGCCATGACAATCGCATTAATTGTGATGGCGATAATTTGAAAGATGCAGCAAAGCACAATCCAGAACATGTAATTGTGTGCGAATGGAAGTGTTGTTTCAGTTGCTCCAAAAATCATTAAGATGGGATCCAAAAAAAGAAGACCGATGACTGTGCAAACGATACTGACAATAACAGCCATTGAAATCATATTTCCAACCCCTGTTTTGACACGTTCTTTATTGCCGGAGCCGAATCCGCGTGAAATGAATGAGGAACCGCCGACTGCAACGCCTGATCCGGCACAGATTAAAAGATGAGATACAGGAAATGCAATTGCAAGAGCGGCAAGTGCCAAAACGCCGTCTTCTCCAAGCCCGCGGCCGACAAACATGGAGTCTACCAGTCCGTAAAGTGTCTGAATGACCAGACTGATAATCGCCGGCGCAGCTAACCACCCGAGTGCTTTGTTAACGCTGCCGGACCCCATCAGTTCATGTCTGTTTGTCAATTCTCCCGACCCCTGTCCATTTAGTATGTTCTGCTCATTTTAGACATATAAAGTTACGATGTCACTGCCGCCGTTTCCTGCGCGTATTTCTCATGCAGTTTTTCTTCCTTTTTCAAAGATTTCAGCTGATTGAGAACGAACCAAAGAGTAATCGCCGTTGCTATTACGTCCGCAATCGGAAATGCAACCCAGACACCCATCAGTCCCATGAAATAAGGGATGACAGCCAAAACCGGAACGATTGAAAACTGACGGATAAGTGCTAAAATGAATGAAGCTCGTGCTTTTCCGAGAGCCTGCATGAACGCGGAGCCGACAATCTGAAACGCAACGACCGGAATGCTGAGATCGGCAATCCAATATGCAATGACCGCTTCATCGATCAGCGAAGTGTCTGTGATAAACAATGAAAACAATTCTGCCGTAAAGATGTAGGTCAGCGCGCCGAGAACAAATGAAATGGCAACAGCCCAGATAGAAGCTGTTTTTAAGATTTTTCGAACGCGGTCATAGTTTTTAGAGCCGTAATTGAATCCTGTCAGCGGAATCATTCCCTGAACGACACCCATTGCCGGAATAATCACGAATCCGAAGATGCGGTTGATTAAACCGTAAACGGCAATGGCTGAATCATCACCATATTTGTTGACATTCCAAATGACGATAATAAACATGATGACAAGCGCGCCTTCGCGAAGGAATTCTGAAACGCCGACTTTGCCGATTTCCCAAAATGCAGTTTTATCAAACCGAATCCATTTCAAATCGAATTTGAGTTTACTGACTTTGTACATATAAAATATCAAAATGCAGACACTCAGCATTTGAGAAATGATCGTCGCAATCGCAGCGCCTTGGATGCCCCAGCCAAATTCAAAAATGAAAACGTAGTCTAAAATAATGTTCGTCACGCTTGAAATCGTGTACATTCCCATCGAATAAAACGAGTTGCCTTCTGCCATAACGATAGCGTTGAGGGTGACGGTCAAAATCTGAAAGGTGCAGCCGAGAATAATCCAGTACATATAATCATGTGCAAAAGGCAGATTTGTTTCGGTTGCGCCGAATATTTTTAAAACGGGATCTAAAAAAGTCAAACCGAGAATCGTACAAACGATGCCGGCCAGAATCGCCATGATAACCATATTGCCGATTCCTTTTTTAACGCGCTCAGAGTCGGACGCGCCGAATCCGCGTGAAATATAAGAAGAGCCGCCGACACCAACGCCTGCCGCAACCGACAACAGAACGTGAGAAACAGGAAATGCGATTGCTAAGGCGGCAAGTCCTATAACGCCGTCATCGCCAAGCCCCTGTCCGACAAAAATAGAATCGACAAGACCGTAGAGTGTTTGAATAACCAGACCGATAATTGCAGGCGCCGCCAGCCAAGCCAAAGCTTTGTTTATGCTGCCGCTGCCCATTAAGACATGTTTGTCAACCATATGATTTGTTCACTGTCCCCTGTTCCGGAAAACTCAAAGAATTTTCCGTTAACGAACGGTACGAATTTTTAATTTTGTTTTAGAATGCCTGATTCGCTTTTCAACTGCCCGGCGGCATTTTCAGATTTGTTTAAGAACAAATAAGACAAATCTGTCAGTAGTCTTCAATAAATTCATCGTTTAAAAATTACTCTGTCAACCTTCTTTTCAATTAATTTGAGGTGTTTTATAACGGAACGGCTGACGCTTGGGCACAGCAAACTGACCCTTAATAATCGATTTGAATACGTCATCATTCATCTTTTTTTATCTTTAACCTCGCAACCTCTTTTTCAAAATCAGAATTAATTTTTTGGGTTTTATTAAACTCCGCATATTCAAAAAACGCTTTGCGCTCAGCATCTTGTTTGGAAATACTACCCTTGCCGTTTAAAATTTGATATCGTCTGAATTTAAGGAACTCATCAATACTGACAGCAAAATCTTCCATACACAGCAAATTTTCGTCTTCAATCAAATCTTCAATATAATCAAAGAAACCCGAAACACTTCTTTCAAGTTTTTTTATTTCTTTTTCATTCAGATAATTTTTAGCAACAATCACGTCGCTTTTTAAAATTCTGCCGCCGGGGGAATTTGTCCAAGCGGTCAGTCCCATATTTTCTTTGCCGCTGTCGACGCGATCGTTAATGATTTCCGCAGCAGTTTGCCCTGTTATTGCGTAATGAAATTTATTTTGAACCATCGCGTAGAACTCTCTTGTAACCGGACTGTCTTTATCATAATCAACGCTGATTTCGGCAAAAATATCGGTCAGCTGCAGCCAGATACGCCTCTCACTTGCACGGATGGAGCGCACACGCTCTAAAAGCTCTTTGAAATAATCTTTCCCGAAAACCTTTTCTCCTTGTTTCAGACGCTCGTCGTCTAAAACGAATCCTTTGGTCATATATTCGCGCAAAATCTTTGTCGCCCATTGTCTGAAACGCGTGGCTTTCAAAGAATTGACGCGGTAACCGACTGAAATAATCGCATCCAAGCTGTAGAATTTTGCGTCTTTGGTCTGTGTTTTATTGGGTAAAGCACCGTGGTCGGTGGTTATTTCCAAAATGGAAACAACCACTTCTTCGTCAAGTTCACCGCTTTCAAAGATATTTTTTAAATGTTTGTTAATCGCGGGAACGCCGACACCGAACAGTTCGCTCATTGATTTTTGAGTCAGCCAAATGGTTTCATCTTTGACGAGAGCGTTTATTTCGTTTTCATCGTCCAATTTGTAAAGCTGATATTGTAAACTATTTTTATTCATAAATCACTTTACGCAAAAGTCATTTTTGTAGTTTCCGATTTTGTTCGATTGATTTGGCCTTTGGTTTTGCTTTTGCTTTTGCTTTTGATTAAAATTTCATTTAATAAACGCGGAGGTTTAAAATAAAAAAGATGAAAATATGCCACTTGCAATGAAAAATAAATCTATTGCGAAAAACGAAAGTCTGTTTTCATTTTCCGAACCGAAAACTCAAAACCGGCATTGGGATTATGCCGGTTCCTTTTAAAATGAAACAAAATTAAAATTTAATGAAGGAAATGTCTCATACCTGTAAACACAAGCGAGACCCCTAAACGATCAGCAGTCGCAATGACTTCCGCGTCACGGATGGAGCCGCCGGGTGACAAGATGTAGCGCAGACCGAATTCATTGGCGTAAATGACGCTGTCATCGAACGGGAAGAATGCATCAGATGCCATAACGCATTCGGAAAAGACTTGGGCGACATACTCTTCGTATGTCATCGACTTTTTGAGTTCCTCGTTGCGCTCGTACATTTCCTTTAAATTGTTTCGGGCTTTGGGTGCCGCCAGTTTGCCGATGGAATCAACACGGTTGGGCTGACCCGCGCCCATGCCGAGCAGCATGTAGCAGCCCGGTTCATATTCATATGCAATAGAGATGGAATTGGACTTGATGCACTTGCAGGCACTCATCGCAAATTCTGAAAGACCTTTTTTAGAGTCGGGGAACGGTGCTTTGGTAACAGTGTCCCACTTTTCAAAAAGACCGATGTCACGGGTTTGTTCTAAAAGACCGCCGGTGACATGCTTGTAAACATATTCACTGTCAAACGGTTTGTCAAATCCGACAAGTTTCATAAGTCTGAGCGTTTCGCTTTTGTTTTTCAGCATTTCAAGTGCTTCGGGTTCAAAAGCGGGCGCGACAATGATTTCAATGAATT
Organism: Methanimicrococcus sp. OttesenSCG-928-J09; assembly: GCA_030266245.1. Classification (GTDB taxonomy): domain Archaea; phylum Halobacteriota; class Methanosarcinia; order Methanosarcinales; family Methanosarcinaceae; genus Methanimicrococcus. Next base: position 5,587 of record JAJDHP010000003.1, on the reverse strand, counting down.
TTTTGTCTAAAAGTTTGGCCGTTTCAACATCAAAAGGACGGTTAACGCAAACAATACTGCCGAACGCGGAAATAGGGTCGCCGTCCCAGGCAGCAAGGAATGCGTCTTTGAGTGTCTTTCCGGTTGCCAAACCGCACGGATTGTTGTGTTTAACGATAACAACCGCCGGATCTTTGCTGTTTAAATCTTTCAGTGTCAGAAGAGCGTTATCGACATCGATGTAATTGTTATAAGATAATTCTTTACCGTGAAGCTGTTTGGCGTTTGAGAGATTCGGACCTGTTCCGGTCAAATCTTTATAAACGGTTGCTTCCTGATGCCAGTTTTCGCCGTAGCGGAGTTTTTCGCCGGCAACATATGAAAGTCTCTTGACTTTTTCATCCAAAAGCGCTTTGCTGAGAAATGTATCGACCGCGCTGTCATAGTCGGCAGTGTGGCGGAAAGCTTTAACAGCCAATCTTTTTTTCACATCGGAAGAAATTTCGCCGGATTTATTCAATTCATCTGAAACAACGGCATAGTCGGCCGGGTCACAAATAACGGCAACCGAGGCGAAATTTTTGGCAGCGGCACGCAAAAGCGTCGGACCGCCGATGTCAATATTTTCAATCGCGTCTTCCAAAGAAACATTCGGATTCGCGACGGTTTCTCTGAACGGATAAAGATTAACGGCAACGATGTCAATTGCTGCAATGCCGTTTTCTTCGGCTTGCTTGACATGGTCGGGATTATCGCGAAGATAAAGTAAGCCGCCGTGAACTTTCGGATGAAGCGTTTTAACGCGTCCGTCCATCATTTCAGGAAAACCCGTAATGTCGGAAACATCTTTTACTGCCACGCCTTCTTTCTTTAAAAGGGCGGAAGTGCCGCCGGTTGAAATAATTTCAAAACCGTTTTTAATGAGCGTCTTTGCAAATTCGGAAACGCCCGTCTTATCGGAAACACTGATCAGTGCTCTTTTGGTCAAAATAGATCACCACTTAATTTAAATTTAAAGTTAAAAATTTAAAAAATAATTATAAATGAGTTTTGTAAAAATTTTATAAAATTTTATAAGATTTTTGGAAATATTATTAAATATTTTTGAAAATTTTGGAAATATTCTTAAAATATTTTTGTAAATGATATTAATATGATACAGTTTGAGTTAAACCTCGTTAATGAGCTGTTTGAAAAATAAAAACCTTTTGAACAAAAAGATTCGGCTGCTTAAATATGTCAGACAAAAAAACTTATCAATATTGCATGACTCAGACTAGATAAGAATAATCTAAATGCTGCTGTATACAAGCATCTTGATATCGTATCTGAATTAAATACGGCATCTAATTACTGCATTATACTGTTATTATTGTAAAATACAATATGTAAGCTGCATTTACAACCAACAGGGTCTTTCAAAATGAATCATACAGATAAGCGTTACGAACAGGGAAAAGCGCTTCTTGCCGAAGGCAGAAATGAGGAAGCGATTGCGGTTCTTGAATCATTGACAAAGGATATGCCGAAATTCAAAAAGGCTTGGGAAAAATTGGCGTTTGCTTACATTAATGCCGCCCGCCCCGAAGATGCTGTCCGCTGTTATGAAGAAATTCTCATCCGCTACCCCAAAGATGCGATGGCGCTGTATCAGAAATCTGTTTTAGAAGAAAAAACCGGCAAGCTTGACAAAGCGCTTGAATCGATTGAAAAAGCTTTGAAGTTCGAGCCGAACAATGCTGAATTTTTGTATTCGAAAGGTTTTGTTCTTTACCGCAAAAAGAGATTAAATGAAGCCATCGGCTGGTTTGACAGCGCGCTTGAACACGATCCGTTCTTTTTCGCGGCAGCCGATTACAAATGTTTGTGTCTGATGACACTCGGCATTCATGACGAATTAATTTTATCCTGTTCAGAATATTTGGACCGTTTCTTAGATTTTGCCGACCATGCACCGACTGAAACGGATTACAGCGAACGCGGCGGCGAGCTTTTCGGCAAAGAATCTGAAATGATTAAAAAAGAAGACATTTGGCGCCTTTACAGCTACCTTTCGTTTTCATACATGAAACTCGGCGCTTTCGCTCCCGCGGAAGAAATTTTGCTTAAAGAACTGGAGTTTGATTACGAAAAATCCCGTGTTTATTATTATCTCGGCTTGGTTCGAAATGCGCTCGGCAAATATGAGCAAGCGGCTTCTTCTTATGAGCTGTCCCTTGAAAGCGAACCTGACTTTACTGCCGCCCGTATTAATTTGGGTTTGGTTTACGCCAGAGCGGCAGAGGTCGAATTAAAATCTGCCGGCAAAGTTACGTCCCGTGCAGATGAGCTTTTCCAAAAATCACTTTCTGTATTGGATACGGTTTTGGCAAACGAGCCTGAAAACTTGAGTGTTCTTTACGAAGTCGGTCGAATCAGATTAGAACTCGGCGATCTTGAAGATGCTGAAAAAGCATTCAACGAAGTTCTTCATTTGGATCCCGGCTTTGTTCCCGTTTACGAATATCTCGCGAAAATGAAGTTTAATGCCGGCGATTATGAAGCCGCGCTTTCCTTTTTATCCGACGCGCAGATTAAAGATCCGTTCAATTACGAAATTATGAATTTGACGGGCGTCATTTATTCCAAGAAAGGCGATAACGATTTCGCATTGAAATGTTTGACCCGCGCTGAAATGTTAGACGCGCTCAATCCGAAAGCGCATTACAACAAAGCACTCATTTTCATGAAAGAAGAACGCTTTGAAGAAGCAGCGGCATCGCTTTCACAAATTCAAGAAACAGATGCTGAAGCAAACGGTATTTCTTACGCGAAAGTTTTGAATTTCTACGGAACGGCGCTTCAAAATCTTGGCAGAGCAGAAGAAGCGTTAATCGTTTTTGAAAAGCTTCAAAAAATAGAACCGGAAAATGAAATGATTAGTGAAGCGGTTTCTGTTTTGAAAAATGAAATAAAATTGTAAAATAAAAAAGAGTTAGAAATAATTATAGAAAATATTTTTAGAATATTTCATAATAATTTTTAGGAGGATTTCTGTATATTTCAGGAATTCTCAAATATGATTCATAAAGGCGTTTTATCATTTCCTCTTCTTCGCCTTCTCTGCGTTCGGTGCCGTCCCCATTCAATCCTTGAAGCATTCTTTGAAGTTGCAATTCTAAATCTTCATTCATCTTTTTTATCATCTGTTTAGTTTCTTCTTGTTCTTCCGGAGTCGGGTCAGGCATCTTTCCGATACGGGTGAATATTTCTTCAGCGCTTTCACGATTCATTTCCACTTCTCCTGAATTTTAAGATTGTATACAATTGTTTCTTTGAGTGTCGTTGTATTTATACCTGTGGGAAATGAAAATTTTATTTTTTCTATACTTTCAGCAATATAAGCAGTATTTCGCGGCATTAAGACTTCTCTCTCGGATTCATCGATATATAGTGCATGTGTTCCTTTTTGAATGTTCAACAGGAGAAGAATCGGATTATCCGGATTTGCATATTTGAGTGCATGATTCAAATTTAAACTATAGCTTGCAAATGCTTTTTCTACATATCCGATTCCGTTTGTTTTATCCATCCAATCATCATTTTCAATACAACGATATAATGTATATTCTTCATCCGTTTCACTTTTCAAAATTGAACGATCGATATTTTGTATGTTAAATTTGATTTCATTTCTTTCATCTTCTTGCAATCGTTTCTGGAAATCAGAATAACGGCAGTAAGAATTCATCATATAGCACCATGCCTTTTGTTCCCAACCACTTGGGATCGGGATGCTCCAATCCCTTTTCTGATGATTCCAAAAATGAATGTCCTGATAGTTTCCGATAGATGTTTTTTCTCTTGGAAGCAAATCGTTTCGTTCTAAAAAAGGAGTTTGAAATTTTGAATTACTGCCGTAAACGGAACGAGTTTCAGCAACAATATTCCCGAGATTTTTAAAATAGGAATCCGGAATTGATTCTGTTAATAATCCCGGAAGTGGATTTGTGATTGCTTGTTTATCGATTTCGTGTTGAATTTTTTTCATATGTCTGATTCAATCAAATCCGAAATAAGCAAATCGTTTTTTTCAAAATGTAAAGCATTAAATATCAGGTCAAATACGGATTTACCTGCGACTTTAATTATTGCTTTCTTTTCGACCTTTTTCCAGTTCCCGCTCAACAATTTTCATGGCGCACAAATCACCGCACATGGAACAGGCTTCCGACCCGGAACTGCGGGCTTCGCGAACGGCACGGGCGTGATCGGGGTCAATGGCTAAGCTGTACTGTTTTTCCCAATCCAGATTCTTGCGGGCGGCACCCATTGCATTATCGAGCTCGGCGGCTCGTTCTTTGATTCCTTCTTTTACAAGATCAGTTGCATGCGCTGCGATTTGTGCGACAAGCATTCCGGTTTTAATGTCTTCGGCTGTCGGAAGTGCGAGGTGCTCGGACGGGCTGACCATGCACAAAAAGTCGGTTCCTGCGGCGCCGGCGATGGATCCGCCGATGGCTGATGTGATGTGATCAAAACCGGGAGCGATGTCTGTGACAATCGGACCGAGCAAATAAAGAGGCGCTTGGTGACAGGTTTCTTTCATGAATTTGACGCTCATTTCGATTTTATCGAGCGGAACGTGTCCCGGGCCTTCGACAAATGTTTGAACATCGGCGGCGCGTGATCTTTTGACAAGTTCTCCGAGAACGAGAATTTCTTCAAACATCGGGCCGTCGGCAGCGTCGTGAATACAACCGGGACGCATTCCGTCGCCGAGACTGAGTGTGACATCGTATTCCTGAGCAATTTCTAAGAGATAATCAAATTCGGAATAAAAAGGATTGTCGGATTCGTTGTGCATCATCCATGCAACCGTGAAAGAACCGCCGCGGCTGACAACATCTGTAATTCTGCCGGCTTTCATCAGTTTGTCAACCGTATTTTTGTTAATGCCAGCATGCACCGTCACAAAATCAACACCCTGCTCGGCGTGGCGGCGAACGGCGTTAAACATATCGTCGCTTGTCATTTCAACAACCATCGGCGCGCTGGCGGCGGCATCGTAAAGCGGAACCGTTCCGACCGGAACATTGACTTCCGATAAAATCCGCGCACGAATTTTGTCCAAATCTCCGCCGGTTGATAAATCCATAATCGCGCCGGCACCGTATTGAACAGCGATTTTCGCTTTATTCACTTCTTCTTCCAAATCCTTATAATCGCGGGAAGTGCCGATGTTGGCGTTGATTTTGGTGCTCATGTACTTGCCGATTCCTGTCGGCTTCGTTTCCCGATTGACGTTTTTCGGAATCGTCACAAGCCCATCGGCGACCAGCGCGCGTAATTTTTCAGAATCGATCTGTTCGATTTCAGCAACAGCCTTTACAGTTTCATTAATCACGCCGCGGCGGCATTCTTTCATCAAAGTTGTATGAGTCATATGTTTTCCCTAACGGCGCCGCCTTATTTATATTATTTGAAACGGCGGTCAGAGGTTTGAATATTTGTCATTCAAATATAGGAATGAGTTTTGATTTTTATTGAAGAATGATGGATATTTTTTGGCAATTTTGAAAAAATGGAGTGGACGCGCGAGGCGCAGCTCGGAAAGTGACCGCAAACG
>JAJDHP010000029.1 GCA_030266245.1 Methanimicrococcus sp. OttesenSCG-928-J09 | reverse complement strand
CGCGAGCCGCACAAATCTTTATCAAATCGACGAAACCGCCCAACGTTTTCTCCAAAAATAACACCAAGAAGCAGCCCGATGTGTTTTCAGAAAACAACGCCGAGAAGCGGACCTGTAACATAAACTTCAATAATCGCCGCAACAAACAAAAGCGGAACGACAAAGAGGAAGAAAATCCAGGTACAGCCAATGAAATTCTGTTTAAACGCTTCGAATGTTTTGCATTTGCGAAGCGTTTGTGTTGCTTGGATTCCCATGTTGTAGCCGACGCCGGCGCCCAGCAAAATGATCGGGATTTCGATAATTCCATGCGGCAGCAAACCGGTCAGCAAAAATACCAAACCTTTTGATTTGATTGTGTATTCGGCAACAATTCCGATTGCAAAACCGTTGACAAGAACAACTGAAATCGGCAGAATTCCGAAAAAGAAGCCTAAGAAAATAAGCATGAAAACGATTCGGGTGTTGTTGAAGAAAATAAAAAGCATCACTTCAAAAGAACCGCCGCCTGGCAAGCCGCCGAAATTGAAAATGAATTCAGAAATTTCAGGATAGAAATAGCCGATAACATAACTGATTGCAACTGAAATCAAAAATAAACCCGCCATTTGTGCCAACGGCTTGATGAGAGGCGCAAAAAGAGATTTCAGATATGTTTTGACAGAATTGACAAGATTGATAGAATTAGAATTGACAGAATCAATGGAATCCTTTGAAATCAATTGATCAGCAAAGCTGACGATTAAATTCAAAAAAGCCAAACCTGCCGCGATAAGCAGATGGGAAGTCAGAAGAAGGGAGACAACTTCAATTATCGGCTGCGGCAATAAATAAAACGCATTCAGTAATCCGTCGAAAAATTGAGGATTCAGCGGTGAAAATACCGTGAAAAGGAAGTAAGCGAAATATCCGACAAAAATGAAACAGAAGAACAAAAACATTGTCCAAAAAAGCGGACCCGAAATTTTGTTCAAAAAACGTTTGAGAGCAGATTCCGGCGGAATGATGGAAGCAGGAGCTGATAAAAAAGCGGCGTCAAAATCAATGAATCCGCTAAAAGATTCGCCGGAAATTTTTTCTGAAATTTCCGAGCCGACAGATTTTTTTTCAGATTGTTCCTCTGATTTTTCCGTTGAATTGAAATATTCCGCCATGTGCCAGCCGCCTTTTTTATTGAATTGCAACGCTTTGCTCTTATAAATCAGATTCCAAAGAACAAACGAATTGAATTTCTAATACCGGGCGCCAATCCGAGAATGATAATCACGAATTTAATCGCATTCTTAATCTGCCCGAGCTGCTCTTTTTCCTTATCGGTTTCATCTGCCATTGCTTTTTCAAGTCCTTTATCCAAAAGCCAGACGACTAAGAAGAAAATAACCAGCTTCAAGGGATACATAATCAATGCGGTTCCTGTCAGTTCAATTAAGAAAGCCGGAACAACATGCTTTTCGACATAGCCGAAAACTTCGATACCGATAACGGTTGATGTGGCGTCCATTAAATGTGCGGCCAGAATTGTTAAATTCATTTTATCGGAAAAAATTGTACTGCCGGCTTTTTTGGCAGCAAATCCGAGGAGGAGCGCGGCACCGATTCCGACAACGGCGACAGCGAACGGAACCCACCAGTTGACAACAGTTCCGACTGAAAATAAAACCCAATAGACCGCCAAGATGAAAAGACAGCCGAGCGCCGCGTAAGGTGCGTGGAATGTTTTAACCAGTTTGAATTTTTGAAGCAGCAGCGCCGCAATTAAACAGACCGCTGTCAGCAGAAAGACAAAGAAGTAAATATTAGGCGTAATCAGAATGTAGCTGTACGGCGGGGAAATTGTTCCCGTATCAGCCACCACACGAAGCGAAGCGCCGGCAATAACGAAAGGAAGCGTCGCAGTCAGAGATTTGGCATCTATTTTAATATTCATTTTTTGAAGAGAATAAATCAAAAGATAAACAGCGATACCGAGTATAACCGCCCATGTCAGCGTGTTGAAAATATTGTAGCCGGAATCATGAATGATCGGGTCAATATAATATTCCTGAATAAAAGCAACAATGGAATCAATGAAAGACATAAATATTCTCCAAGATGGAAAAAATAAATTTAGAATTTATAAAGATAAATATGGAAATTATTGGAAATAAGTTTAGAATTGAAATAATAATTAGAACAGGTTCTATAAAAATATTATAAGCGCCGCAACCCATATATTTTATATTTAAAAGCTCCTATTTAATAAAAACCAAAAGAGTTAATAACTGCAAAGGCTGCAATCATGACTATGAAACACAAAGAGGAACAGAAGCAAACGGCGGAGTGGCGCGAAGATGACTCTGCGGCTATGAAATGGATGGAATTTCCAAGAGAAGTTCTCATCGGCAAAAATGTCTTAAACGATGTTCCCGCCGTTTTAAACAAATTAAAAATCAGTAAAAAGGTTTTTTTGGTCACCGGCAAAAATACGCTTGATGTCGCCGGAAAAAGAATCAAAGAACTGGTTGAAAATAACGGCGGTGTTTGCGAGATTTGCGTTTCAGAAAAAGCTTCTCCTGAAGAAGTCTTAAAATTGACGGAAGCCGGAAAAGCGTTTGAAGCCGACTGTTTCCTCGGCGTCGGCAGCGGCCGGTCAATTGATCTGGCAAAAATTTCATCTAAAAACTGCGATGTTCCTTTTATCAGCATTCCGACAGCAGCATCACATGACGGAATTGTTTCCGCGCGCGCATCTATCCATTCGGACGGCAAATCAGAATCCGTAGAAGCACAGGCACCGATTGCAGTGATTGCCGACACGGATATGATTTCAAAAGCGCCGTTCAGATTGCTTGCGGCAGGCTGCGGCGATGTTATTTCAAATTATACTTCCGTTTTGGACTGGGAATTGGCTTCCCGCCACCAAAACGAACCATTCAGCCGCTCGGCGGCAATGATGGCTTACATGAGCGCGGACATGATTTCCAATTCAGCAGACTTGATTCGACCCGGACTGGACAGTTCGGCAAGAATCGCTGTTAAAGCGCTTGTGTTAAGCGGTGCCGCCATGAGTGTGGCCGGCTCGTCCCGACCCGCATCAGGCGCAGAACATATGTTCAGCCACGCGCTGGACAGAATTGCTTCAAAACCTGCCCTTCACGGCGAACAGTGTGCAGTCGGATCTATTATGATGATGTATCTGCACGGCGGCGACTGGGAAAAACTGCGCGACTCGCTGAGACAAATCGGCGCGCCGACATCAGCCTCTGAAATGGGAATTGAAGATGAAGAAATCGTTGAAGCACTTCTGCGCGCGCATACCATTCGGCCGGAACGCTATACAATCCTCGGCAGCGACGGGTTGACGCCGTCGGCGGCTGAAAAGATGGCAGTTGTAACAAAAGTGATTACAGGATAAGAAGTGAAGCAGAAATGGACCGCATTCTTTTGGTTAAAAAAGTTTGCGGACAATATTCAAATGCAAAGAAATTGATTAGTGAATTAAAAAGTTAAAAATGGTTAAGATTGGTCAACAAGGATTGAAGAGAATATGACGACAGCGACAAAAATTACAGTTATCGGCGCCCGTTTAGCAAAACCCGGCGAGACATTTTTCTTTTTGGAAGAACAAGAAGAATGTAAAAAATGCAATATCCGCGGCACTTGCTTGAATTTAGATGCCGGCAGAAAGTATGAAATTGTGTCTGTTCGAAATGCCAATCTTTTAAAATGTGCGCTTCACGACGGCGGCGTTATTGCCGTTGAAGTTAAAAATGCGCCTGTCGAAGCTTATATTGACGCGAAGAAAGCAATTGTCGGCACCAAAATGACATTTACGCCTTCCAAAGTAAAATTGGACGAAGGGCATATTGAAAACGGCATTGACGACAGTTTATTCGCGCCGAAAGGTTTGGAAAAAGGCGACAAATGTATTGTTAAAGACGTCTTTGAAGGCATCGAAGCTGAGGAAAAAGCATATAAGCGCGTCCACTTAGTTTTAGAATAATTCAGAAGATTCAAAATTATTTCATAAATCATCAAATTTACAACGCTTACCAAACGATTAAACAAATTTACAATCAAATTTATTAAATTTCATTAAAATTTATTCAATAAAATTAGAATTTATACAATTGAGAAAGGTGAAGAAATGGCTGAAAAATCTATGCCCTACTACGAATTTTATTCAAAAGCCAGATGGGACAACTGGATTTCCCAAATAAAAGACTCCGGTTTTTCTTTAGAAGATGAAGAAAAGGCCGAAAAGAGTGCGATGATTTTCGTAAATATGGCAGACGATGTGATTCTGTCCTGTTTAAAAGTTGCGGCACGCTTTGAAAAAGGTGTAACCGATGCAGACGGCGCACTTGAAATTCTCGGAACGATTCAGGATATTGTTTTAGAAGAAGTGCCGCCGATTTCAGAAGATGCCGACATTATGATTATGTCTGTTCAGGACTCTCTGAACTGCTCCATGGCCGCTTTTGAAGCGTATTTCCTTGAAGATTATGATAAAAAAGCCGACATCAAGAAATTAATTAAAGAAGCCGGCGCCGCCGAAGAAGCTGAAGATATGGACACCGCCTTTATCATTGTCGCAAACATCGGCGCGATGGTCATCAACGGTGAGCCGTTCGAAGAAGAATATTTAACACTTCTTCCCGAAGAAAGTATTGTCGCCGAATGGTTAGACGGCATTGATTCTATTGCTGCAGCCATGGTCGGAACCGACAGCTACAAAAACTTCGACGAAGTCGACGATGATGAATAAGGCGATTTTCGCCTCTTCACTTTCTCTTTTTCCACTTCATTTTTTCGTATTATTTCGTTCGTGTTCTCGTTCTTTTTCCATTCATTTCTCATCTCTTCTTCCATTCGTTTTATCTGTTTTATAATTTTGATTAAAAACGAATCCTGTTTTCATAGAATTTATTGAAAAGCTGTGCTGATCGCGCGCGGCAGATGCCCACCAAAAAAGAAAAACCGAAAGAGAACAAAATAATAAAAGCAAAAATAATCGAAAAAAAGAAGAAAAGAAAGAAGAAAAAAAGAAAAGAAAAAAAATTAAAGATTTGAAATCGGACGGGCATCCAAGAAATCGCGTCTGTCGGTTAACAAATCAAGCGCAACCATATACGGCTCAGGCGCAACGCCCATTGCAAATCCGCGGCCGATGAGAAGAGACACAATATATTCTTCCCAGCTGTTAAATGTGTTTTTAGATTCGACAGCAGCTTTTTTGATCCAGTCCCAAGCCTCATCTTCTGAAATATATCCGATTTTATAGAACAGGCGGGCTAAATATCCGACACGTTCCAGATCCCATGCCAAGAGCGTTTCACAATTGTCAACTAAACTTTTCGGAAGGCTTAATGCTTCTGTAATTCCTTCAACGCTGAGATTGTAATCGTCAGCATCTTCGCCGTCAACTTCATCAAACCGGCCGGCTTTCATCGCTTCATGTCTTTCTTTGAAGGAATTCGCATGTCTGCCTTTCATAAGTGATTCCAGCATCTTAATGCCGTCTTCGCGTGATTCGATTCCCCAGCCGTTTTCAAGCGCGTAAGCAACTTCTTCCGGCTCGGATGTTATGGCAAGCGTTTCATAAGGTTCGCCCCATGTGCCGATTAAAAGAGCGCCGATCGGAAGCAAACGGTCATATTCGGCAGGAACAGGATTTGCTTCAATGAAAGCAGCTAAATCAGCATCATCTTCATCCTCACCATCGCCGAAATCAAAATTCATTCCGCTCATCGCTTCACCCATCGCTTCGTTCATTAAAGCGGTCAGCGCATCAGGAGACATTCCTGTCATCTGAGCGGCTGCGGCCTGCTGCGCCATCGCCTGCTCCATATAAGCATCTTCAATATCCTCAGGCATCACAATACCCATCTGTTCCATCATTTTCTTCTGCATTTCTTTCATCATTTTTTCATATTCGTCAGCCATTAATTGTCACATCCTTTCGTAATTTAAACGGAATACGCATCAAATAAATATTATTGTTTCTGTATAATAAAAGCAATAGAAACCGAAAAAAAGAAGAAAAAAGAACAATTAAACCGAAAAAAGAAACAAAAAAGAGAAAAAACATGGAAACCCGATTATTCAAAAACAAAAACAAAACCGGAATAAAAATTCCGCTGCTCGGTTTCGGAACGATGCGTCTTCCGCGGCAAAATGAAGAGACGCAGGAAATTAATGAAAAAACGGGTCAGGAAATGGTTGATTACGCGATGTCTCATGGTGTCAATTATTTTGACACGGCTTATATGTATCACGAAGGCGGCGCTGAAACTTTTATCGGAAAGGCGCTTTCAAAATATCCGCGGGAAAGTTATTATCTGGCAGATAAAATACCGCCGTGGCGGGCCGAAACAGCAGAAGATGTAAGTCGAATTTTTGAAGAGCAGTTTCAGAAATGTCAAATAGATTATTTCGATTTTTATCTGATTCATAACATCAACGAGGAACATTTTGAACTTGCTGAAAGATTAAAAGTTTATGATTTTATGAAACAAAAACAGAAAGAAGGAAAGATTCGTTACATCGGTTTTTCGTTTCATGACAGCCCCGAATTTTTGGAAAAGGTCCTCGACAAACATGATTGGGATTTTGTTCAAATTCAGCTGAATTATTTAGATTGGACAATTCAAAATGCAAAGCGGCAATATGAAATATTGGAAGAACGGCAAATTCCGGTCATTGTGATGGAGCCGGTACGCGGCGGTTCTCTTGCAACCCTTTCGGAAAAAGCAACGGGCATCTTAAAAGAAGCAGACCCGAATGCAAGCACAGCGTCATGGGCAATAAGATATGCTGCAACGCTTCCGAATGTATTGACAGTGCTCAGCGGCATGAGCGGCATGGAACAAATTAAAGACAACATCAGCACAATTGAAAACTTCCGCCCGCTGAATGAAACCGATTATAAAACAATAGAGGCGGCCGTTAAAGAATATCAGTCTTCTTTCGCAATTCCGTGTACATACTGCCGCTACTGTATGGAATGTCCGTCAGGCGTTCATATTCCGAAAGTTTTTGACAAATATAATCAATATTTTGCCCGCGGAGATTCCGATAAAACACGATTCCTTTTTGAATATCGGCAGATCGGAGAAAAACGGCAGGCTCATCAATGTACGGAGTGCGGAATTTGTCTCCCGAAATGTCCTCAGGGAATTGATATTCCGAGAGAATTGGAAAAGATTTCTGAGTTTTCAAAAGATTGAAAAATCAATTTGCGGCGACCTGCTTTTGGATTATATTAAAAAAATGAAATAAAAAAGAATTGAATCTGAAGATTCTGTCAATAAATTCAGTCAATAAATTCGATTAAATTTGATTAATAGATTCAGAGTCGACCAACAGATTCAATCAATTTTTAATTAAAACGAATGGTTAAACCAGTGAGAAACCGCCGTCAACAAGAATGTACTGACCGGTAACGTAACTGGAAGCATCCGATGCCAAATAGAGAAGTGTTCCATTCAATTCTCCTTTTTTAGCGGGGCGGCTTGCCGGCGTTAATGAATTGTACATTTTCATGAATCCTTCATGAGCAAACAGTGTGTTTTCCGTCATTTCACTTTCAAAAAGACCGGGGCCGACACTGTTGACTGTGATATTTTCTTCCATGTATGTGGCGGCCATTCCGAGCGTTAATCCGCGGACGGCTGCTTTGGAAGTGTTGTAAACGTGACGCGCCAAATCGTTTCCTTTATCGGCGACGAACGCGTTAATTGAGGAAATGTTGATGACTTTTCCGTATTTCTGATTTCTCATGTGAGGGATGACATATTTTGACATCAGGAAAATGCTGGTGACATTCGCATTCATGCTGCGGTTCCATTCATCCATTGTCAGAGTTTCAACGGTTCCGAGTTGAGCGACACCTGCGTTATTCAATAGAATGTGAACTGTTCCGAATTCTTTAACGACTTCATCGACGGCTTTTTTCACTTGTTCTTCGTCGGTGACATCACACTCAACGGCAATTGCTTTTCCGCCGGCCGCTATGATTTCTTCAACGCCTTTTGTCAATTTATCTTTGCGGCGGGCAAGCAGTGCGACAGATGCACCATTCTCTGCAAAAGCTTTAGCGGCAGACAGACCTAAACCGCTGGAAGCACCGGTAACAATTGCAACTTTTCCATCTAAATTAAAGAGAGCCATTTTTTGTTTCCTCCGGAAATGTTTTTTATAAAATTATGAAAAAGCATTCAAGATGCCTTTATGAAATTCTATAATACAATGCTATAAAAAACTTCTCAATTTGAAAGGATTAATTATGATAATTCCTTGTGGCAATCGAATAGCCATCTTCAATAAAAATATCGTGTTTTTATTCTGAATTTTTGAATTTCTGTTTTTAAAAACAATTAAATCCCAAAAGGGTTTTTAGCATATACAATGCCGAAGATGAATGTCAAAGGGAAAAAAGTCTATGTTAAACCGATTTACTGGGCAATTTTCTGGTCAACAAAAGTAATTATCGTTTTGCTGATGATCATTTTTATTCTCCATGAGTTTACCGATGTTTTAGACGGCATTTGGATTTTCTGATAAATCGGATTTTTTTCAATTTTTTATCTGTTTTTCTAAACGCTTTCAAATTAATTTAAAGATATTCTCAAAGCGTCAAATGGCTTCGTTTTTTGAACCTCTTCAAAATTAATTCTCATTATTTCTAAGCTTTTTCAGCATATTTTCCATATCTGCAGGGATAGGCGCCTCTAAGTTTAACTTTTTACCTGAGATCGGATGAGAAAAAGTCAATTTGACTGCATGAAGAGCTTGCCGGTCAATCAGCATCGGTCGTGCTCCGCCGTACAGTTGATCTCCTGCAACAGGATGTCCTTTATGAGACATATGGACTCTTATTTGGTGCGTTCTTCCGGTAATGAGATTCAGTTCCACATAAGAATATCCATCTCCTTCTTCAAAGCGCTCCAGAACTTTATATTCAGTGACAGACGGGCTTCCATCCTCTGTTACAATTCTCTTTATGTTGTCTTCATCTTTTCCGATCGGCAGATCTATAACGCCTTCGTCCTCATCGATAATTCCGCAAACAATAGCCCGATAGATCTTACTGATACCGCCTTGTTTTCCCTGGGTAATAAAATGATTCTGAACGTGAGGATTTTTTCCGACAAGAATCAAACCGCTGGTATTCATATCCAGTCGGTTAATGAATCTGATTTTGTAAGTGTCGCCTCTGTCCAGCATATATTTCATGATGCCGTTTGCCAGCGTGTGATTCGGCTGCCCTTTTGTCGGATAGATCACCACTCCCGGCTGCTTGTTAATTGCTAAAAAAGAGTCATCTTCATAGACGGCATCAATGGGTATCGGTTCCGGATCAAAATTACTTTTTCCTTCAGGATATTTCACCTGCACCAAATCCTCCGCATTTACCTTGTCTATGAGTATGGCAGGCTTTCCGTTTCTGAAAACACTGCCATCGCTATGACGTATCTTTTGAATCAGTTTCGCGGAAACGCCGCCGCGTTTTAAGAGCTCCTTTATAAGGAGCCCTTCGTCGTTTTTTTTCACTTCATATTCAAAATCAAATTTCATAGCCGTGCTACCTGAACCGTTTGATCTTTATTATGCTATCAGATTAAGCACAGTTATTCCGTTTGTTCCGATTCTGCTTCTTCTTCAAAACCAACCAGTTCATCCGAATCAACATCAAATGTTTCCTGAACAAATCCCGAATTTTCGCCGACAGTTTCAGCAGCAGATTCAGTGGCGATTTCAGCAGCGACGCCGACAGATTCGCCGGCACCGTCATCTCCACTTCCGCCTTCTTCATCATCAAGCGGCTGCTTTACGGCAGCTACACTGACAACTTTATCATTTTCAGCCATTTTCATGATGCGGACGCCTTTTGTATTGCGGCCCTGCTCATGCAGACCTTCGCCGACTCTGATTCTGATGATGATCCCTTCGGCGCTGGTAATGATCAGCTCGTCCGTCTGGCTGACAGATTTAACGGCAACGACTTGCCCATTTCTGTCATCTGTTACAATTGACATAACGCCCTGAACACCGCGGTGCTTTGGAATATACGCATCGAACGGACTGATTTTTCCGTAGCCGTTTTCGGTAATTGTCAGAAGTGATTCTTCGGGGTTGACGACATCCATGCTGACAATCGCATCGTCGGGTTTGACCAAACGCATACCGATAACGCCGCGGGCGGATCTTCCCATTGGGCGCACTTCTTTTTCATTAAAGCGAGCTGCTTTGCCACCGCGGGAAACCATAACGACTTCACGTTCGCCGTCTGTTTGAATCACATTAACAAGTTCGTCATTGGGCGCAAGCGTTGTTGCGATAATGCCGGCTTTTCTCGGATTCTTAAAGTCGGTGAGCGGCGTTTTCTTAACCGTTCCCTGCTTCGTCACCATCATCAAATACTGACCTTCTTTGAATTCCGAAATCGGAATGGAAGCGGTGACGTATTCGTCTTCCTTCAGTTCAAGGAAGTTGACAATAGATTTGCCCTTGGAAGTGCGGCTACCCTCAGGGATTTCATAGCCTTTCTTCCAATAAACGCGGCCCTTGTTCGTGAAGAACAAAATGTAATTGTGCGTGGAAGAAACAAACAAATTGACGACAATGTCTTCTTCTTTTGTTTCCATGCCAATAATTCCCTTGCCGCCGCGGCGCTGGCGCGAATATGTGTTTGCAGATAAACGCTTGATGTAGCCGCGGTTGGTCATTGTGATAATCACATCTTCTTTTTGAATGAGATCTTCATTATCGATATCGAATCCGCCCTGAACAATCTGAGTACGGCGGTCGTCACCGTATTTTTCTTTCATTTCCAAGAGTTCTTCGCGGATCATACTGTATTTAATTTCATCGCTTTCGATGATGTTTTTGAGTTCTTTGATCTTCTCAAGGATTTCATCCAATTCATCCAAAATCTTCTGCATTTCAAGACCGGTAAGTCTCTGGAGTCTCATTTCTAAAATGGCTTTGGCCTGAACTTCATCCAATGCAAACTGAGACATTAAATTCTCTTTAGCGATGGCAGCATCCTGAGACGCTTTGATTAATTCAATCACGGGGTCGATGTTGTCAATGGCAATTTTCAAACCTTCCAAAATATGCTCGCGCTCCTGCGCCGCATTTAATTCGAAAATCGCTTTTCTTTGAATGACTTCCATTCTGTGCTTTAAGTAGACTTTCAAGAGCTGGCGAAGTCCCATGACACGCGGAACGCCATCCACAATCGCTAAATTAATGATGCCGAAGCTTGTCTGAAGCTGCGTGTGCTTGTAAAGCTGGTTCATTAAAACGCCGGCATTGGTGCCGTTTGTCAATTCCATGACCAAACGAATACCGTCACGGTCAGACTCATCACGAAGATCTGAAATACCGGAGATTTTTTTGTCGCGGACAAGCTCGGCAATGTTTTCAATCAAACGGGCTTTGTTTACCTGATACGGCAGTTCGGTTACGACAATTCTTTCGCGGTTGCCTTTCATTTCTTCAATGTGGGAAACGGCCTGAATTCTGACACTGCCGCGTCCTGTTTTGTAAGCATTGATGATGCCTTCCGTCCCCAAAATAACAGCGCGGGTCGGGAAGTCCGGTCCTTTGACAACAGTCATTAATTCGGCGACATCCGCTTCGGGATTGTCAATCATCATAATGGAAGCGTCAATTATTTCGGATATATTGTGCGGCGGCATATTTGTTGCCATACCGACAGCAATACCGGTTGAACCATTAATCAGAAGATTCGGCAGTTTGGCCGGCAGAACGGCGGGTTCTTTTAATGATTCGTCATAGTTGGGACGGAAATCAACGGTTTCCTTATCCAAATCTTCCAGCATCTCCGCTGAAATTTTACCCATTCTGACTTCAGTATAACGCATGGCTGCCGCATCGTCACCGTCAATGGATCCGAAGTTGCCCTGACCGTCAATGAGCGGGTAGCGGAGGGAGAAATCCTGAACCAAACGAACAAGCGCATCATAAACAGACGAGTCGCCGTGCGGGTGATATTTACCGAGAACATCACCGACAACGTGAGCGGATTTTTTCATCGGTCTGTCAAAAGTCACGCCGTTTTCTTTCATGGAATAAAGAATTCTGCGGTGAACCGGTTTTAAACCGTCGCGGGCATCGGGAAGCGCGCGGCCGATAATAACACTCATCGCATATTGAATGTATGAGTTTTTCATTTCATCGTAAAGCAGAACGGGCTTCACAGAAATGCGTTCGTCATCGACAGGGATGTCATCATCGCCGTCGCCGTCATTATTACCGTTATCATCGCTGCCGCCGTCATCGCTGTTGCCATTACCGCTTACTACACCGCCGTTTTCTCCATCGGCAACAACAATGGTTTTCTCGTCATCAGCTTCATCAGGAAGCTGCGCACGTTCAATATATTCATTTAAAAGCTGTTGCTGAGCTTGTTTTTGAACATCTTCGGAATTATTTTGCTGATAATTATTTTCCATTTTTCTCGCCTCCTTAAATGTCCAAATTTACCACTTCTTTGGCGTGTTCCTGAATGAATTCTTTTCTCGGGAGAACTTCGTCGCCCATCAAAATGGAAAAGATTTCATCAGCGGCAATCGCGTCTTCAATTGTTACCTGAAGCAATGTGCGCGTTTCGGGATTCATCGTGGTTGACCAAAGCTGTTCCGGATTCATTTCACCGAGACCTTTGTATCGGGAAACCGAAACGCCTTTTTCGCCGATTTCAGCAACCTTTTCTTTCATCTGGCGGTCACTGTAAGCGTAATATTCCGCTTTTCCTTTTTTAATTCTGAACAGCGGCGGCTGCGCGATGTAAACGTAGCCGTTGTTAATCAGATCCGGCATGTAACGGAAGAAGAATGTAAGAATCAGTGTTCGAATATGAGCACCGTCAACGTCGGCATCGGTCATAATGACAACTTTATGGTAACGGAGTCTTTCCATATCCATGTCGTCTCCGAGTCCTGCGCCGAGCGCTGTGATTAAAGACGCAATTTCGGCGTTTTTCAGGGCTTTATCCATTCTTGTCTTTTCAACATTGAGGATTTTACCTCTGAACGGCAAAATTGCCTGGAATGCCCTGTTTCTGCCTTGTTTGGCAGATCCGCCGGCTGAGTTACCTTCGACAAGATAGAGTTCGCAGAGGCTGGCATCTTTTTCAGAACAGTCGGCTAATTTACCGGGAAGTGTGCTGACTTCAAGTGCGCTTTTTCTGCGGGTCAATTCTCTTGCTTTTTTAGCAGCTTCTCTTGCTTTTCTGGCAAGGAGCGCTTTTTCTAAAATCGCGGTGGCAACTTTCGGATTCTCTTCAAAATATTCGGCCAAGCCGTCGGTCACAAGAGAATCAACAATTCCTTTCATCTCACTGTTGCCGAGTTTTGTCTTCGTCTGACCTTCAAATTGCGGCTCTAAGAGCTTAACGCTGATAATTGCGGTCAGACCTTCGCGGATATCTTCACCGCTTAAAGAAGCGCCGTCTTTGGTGTCTTTGTCCAAATTATTCTTTTTAATGTAATCGTTCGCGACGCGTGTGAGTGCCGACTTAAAGCCGACCATATGCGTTCCGCCTTCGGTTGTGTTGATGTTGTTGGCGAATGAGTGAACGTTTGAATTGTAACTTTCCGTGTACTGCATGGAAATTTCAACATCGGTGCCGTCTCTTTGGCGCTCGAAATAAATAGGCATTTCGTGAAGAATGCTTTTGCCGCCGTTTAAATATTTGACGAACTCGATGATGCCGCCTTCATAGAAAAGGTCGTGATATTTTTCTTTCACGCTTCCGGAGCGGCCGGATTTCTTTTTGCTGCCGCTGCTTCCTTCTTCGTCATCCTCATCTTCGGATTCAATGGTTGCCGTCAAATCAGAATCGTCTTCTGCGATGTCTCCGAACTCATCTTCCAAATCCGCGTCGGGAAGTCTGAGGTCTTCGGTAATGATTCGAATGCCTTTATTCAGGAAAGCGAGTTCTCTGAGGCGGGTGAGCAGGATATCGTATTTGAAATCAACGGTTTCAAAAATCGTCTTGTCCGGCATGAACTGAATTGTTGTGCCGGTTTTGTCGCCTTCATATTCGCCGACAACTTCGACGCCTGATGTTGGAATGCCGTAGGCGAAAGTTTGGCGGTAAACTTTTCCGTCTCGTCTGACTTCTGCAATTAACCATTCGGAAAGCGCGTTGACGACGGAAACACCGACGCCGTGAAGACCGCCGGATACTTTGTATGTGTCTTTGTCAAACTTTCCGCCGGCGTGAAGGATTGTCAATACAACTTCAAGCGCCGGTTTCTGGTATTTCGGCTGAATGTCAACGGGAATACCACGGCCGTCATCAATAACGGTCACGCTGCCGTCTTCATTAATTGTCATGCGGATATTTTTTGCATATCCGGCAAGCGCTTCGTCAATACTGTTGTCAACGACTTCGTAAACCAAATGATGTAAGCCGCGCGAATCCGTGCTGCCGATGTACATACTTGGTCTTTTGCGGACGGCTTCCAGCCCTTCTAAAACTTGAATGTTGGAACCGTCATACTTTTTCTGTTCGTCCATGGATTAATTCCTTCGTGTGTGTATTTTGTATTTTTATGAAAAATTTATGAAAAATAAATATGAATAAGTGGGAATAAAGATGAAATAAATATGAACTAATAACTATGAAACAATGTAAATTCAAATGCCAACACTAAATTCATACGATTGCTGCCGATTCAGTTAAAAGTGAATGGAAACAGCTAACAGATTTAATTTTTCTAATTTTATCCGCAATTGGAATTTCGGTCTTTAGATTGTGTTTTTGTAAAGACAGTTTTATTGAAACAGAGAATCAATTAAATTTTAAAATTCATGATTTTCTTGAAGAAGAATAAATCAAAAAATAAATCATTTTAAAACCGGATTTTCAGATTATAAAAATCGTCACCAGTCTCGATTGTTTTTGATTCAAAAATCTCTGTTTGGGTTATCACTTTTCGATGACAAAAAAAGGGTTTTATCATATATAAATATTCGGTCATTATTCGTTTTTCCCATGTTGATTTCTCAAATGAAAAAATCATTTTTATTTTTAAAATAAAATGGAATTTTTTATTCATCACAAAGTCGTTTGAAAAAAACGCCAACTCTAATTGTTTTCCAACCATTCCTCTCATCTTTATATTTTTGGATAAAAACGAAACATCATTTTTCTTCAAATTCGATAAAAATGAACACCGATTTTCTCAGAGGATTATAAAATTAATTGGGATTATTTTGCAGATTGAAATGAACAGCAGAGAGCGTTGATTTCTGTCAAAGCGGCAGCAATAATTCTTCATTAAATTGAATTTTCATCATAAGACAGAAATAGGAAAACAAAATAAAACAATATCACTATTATTCGGGAGGAATAATATGAACAGGTTGGAAAAAAAAGTAAGCATTATTGTGGGTGCCACAAGCGGCATCGGTAGAGAAATGGCAAAGTTATTCGCAGAGGAAGGATCTAAGGTCGTTTTTACAGGCCGCAGGAAAGAACAGGGTGAACAGATTGAAGCTGAAATAAGAAATGCAGGATATGAAGCCAGCTTTTTCCAAGCGGATTCTACGAATGAAGAGGATTTGAAGAAATTAGTCGCTTTCACGCTTGACAAATACGGATCAATTGATGTTTTGTGCAACAACGCCGGTATTTTGATGGCATCTGAACTGACAGATATTGATTTGGTAAACGAATTTGACAAAATGATGGATGTCAATGTCAAGAGTTACATTCGCGCAATGCAGCTCGTCATCCCAATCATGCAGAAACAAGGCGGCGGCTCAATTGTGAATACCGCCTCAATCGGCGCGCTTCAGGCGCTTCCGGCAACTGTGACATATTCAATTACAAAAGCCGCCGTGAAGCATATGACAGAATCCGCAGCCGCTCAATACATTAAAGACGGTATCCGCATCAATGCGATATTGCCCGGCTTGACTCTCTCAGATATGATTATCGAAGGCGAGGATTTTGAAAAACATATGTCTCCGTTAATTCCCATCGGAAGAACCGCAAAACCCAGAGAAATTGCACACGGCGCTCTTTACTTAGCAAGCGATGACGCTTCTTACTGTGTCGGCGCTTCTTTGATCATGGACGGCGGCTTGCTGCTGGAATAATCAAAAAAAGGCTCCTGTATTTGGAGTATTTTCATTTTTTTGTTTTTTCTTTTTTCATTTATTCTTTTTACCATTTTCGTCTTATTTTGTAAAAACCGAAACATCATTTTTCTTCAAATTCGATAAAAATGAACGCC
>JAJDHP010000028.1 GCA_030266245.1 Methanimicrococcus sp. OttesenSCG-928-J09 | reverse complement strand
TAACAGTTTTCAATTTTAGACCCTCTGATATTTCCGACAATTCCGCCGAGAGTCGCTGCTCCGCCGTATGGTGTGTCTCCTTCTTTTGCCGTTATGGTTACATTCGCCGAATAACAGTTCTCAATTTTTCCGTTCCAATCAGAGCCGGAAATACCGCCGGCGGACAGTTCTGTCTGAATAATTGTATCCGTAACCGAACAGTTTTTCACATTTCCGCCATATGAATTGTGTCCTGTAATACCACCGCCGCCTGCTGTAATTAATGTGCAGTTATCAACGTGCGAGTCTGTTACGTTTCCTTTATTGTCGGACACAATAATTCCGCCTGCGCTTGCATTTAATACAGAGTTTGAAACCGTACAGTTTCTGATTGTGCTGTTATGGATATGACCGGACAGAATGCCGCACCAAGGGCTTCCGTTGACGGATGAATTGGAAATATGGCAATTTTCAACCGTTGAATCCGGACCAATCATTGCTGTTAAAATACCGCCGTAAAATTCACCGAACGACACGGTTGCGTTTTCAAAATTCAAATTGCAGACGGTGCCTTTTGCAATTTGATAAAATAAACCGAAGTTGGCGTCTTCGGGAGAATGTGTAGCCATATTGTAAATTGTTTTATTGTTTCCGTCAAAATTTCCCGTAAATGCTTCATACAACTCTTTTTCCCGTCCGATCGGAATCCAATTCGTGATGCCGGCTTTTGCAAAATCCAAATCATTCATCAGAATAAAACTTGAATTCATGTGATTGCGGACTTCATTCAGCTGCTCAACAGATGTAATCTGATATGGATTTTCAAGTGTGCCACTGCCGTTTCCGGTATATGGGATTTGATTTACTGCATCGGTTTCATTTGTTTCGGCAGTGCAGATTGGTAAAAATAATAGAATTAAGATTGATAAAAAGAAAATGATAGTTTTTTGATACGGCTTCATTCAAACACCGTTTGCAATGTTACAACCTAATATTATAAAATTGAAACCTATTTTTCAGAGAACAGTTTCGAAATCCATTTCAAACAATTTCAAAATCTCTTTTGCCAAATCCGCCCGCTTCTCTTCATCTGTCATCATCGTATCCAAAGCAACCGCTTGAATTCCCATCGCTTCGATTTCGGCGGGATCAATGACATCGTCACGAATGTCGTAAACAAAAATATCAATGAAATCTTTATACAATTCGGCGACGCCCTTTGATGAAACTTCAAGTCCTTTTGCCGCCATTAATTTCCCGGCGGGACCGCTCACGGCAGCGTTTCCGATGATCGGGCTGATTGCGATGACTTTTTTCGTTTTTAATATTTCTTTCATTTCGGGAAGCGCCAAAATCGGACCGATACTTGTCATCGGGTTGCTCGGGCCGATTATAACATGTTCTTCGCGCGAAAGTGCCTCAATGACGGCCGGCGACAATTTCGCGTTTTCAATACCTTCGTATTCAAAAGACAAAATTTCAGGTTCGCCTTTTTGACTGACCCAAAATTCCTGGAAATGAATTTTTCCGGCCGGCGTTTCAATGACGCTGGTGATAAAATCATCTGACATCGGAATAATATTTGCCTGAATTTCGAATCCCTTAACAAGAGCGGCGGTTGCTTCCGTCAGTGTTTGTCCGTTTTTCATAAGATGTGTTCTGACCAAATTAACGGCGCGGTCGCGGTCGCCGAGCATGAGAATTTCGTTTTGGCCGAGTTCTTTCATTTGATTATAAGTGTTGTAAGTATCGCCGACAATGCTCCACCATTTGGTTTTGTCCAAAATGCCGGCAAAAAGATAAAGGACGGTATCAACATCGGGAGATACAAAGACTTCTGAAGACCAAATGTCTTCGCCTGTGTTGACAATGACGGTAATTTCTTTGTCGGGAATCAATTGTCTGAGGCCGTCAATAAGTTTCGGGGAGCCGGTGCCGCCGGAGAGGATGATCATAATTGCAGAGGAATAAGGGTTTCGGACTTAAAAATCATTTGTCCGATTTAATCGATTTTTGAAAAACACGGGACGGGTTTCGATGACTTTTTGAAATTTGGTGACTCGCGCGCGAACCGCGGCGGAAGCCGCAAAAATCGCGAAGCGATTTTTCAGTAAACATCTCAACCCATATGGAAACAGAAACCTGACTCCAAATGGTTGCGTCCGGTGCCTGCCTTCGGCGGCGCAGCCGTCAAAAATCACGAAGTGATTTTGGAGAAATTATATATACAATATCGCTATCTGAAATGATGCGATTTTGATTCAACGAATCGATTTTAATTACTTTTTTAAAATCCGAATCTTTTGAGTTATTTTCGACACAATAACACGCGAATGATTGCGGTTCTGAAATGGGCGGCATATCGGAGTAGCGGTTATTTTGAGGTTGATATTATGGCAAAAATGCACACTAAAAGAAAAGGTAAGTCCGGCTCAAAGAAGCCGCTCAGAACTGAAGTTCCCGAATGGTCAAACGTTTCTGCTGAAGATGCGTCAAACATTGTCTTGGATCTCTGGAAACAGGGTGTCCCGACAAGCCAGATCGGTATGATTTTAAGAGACCAGTATGGTGTCGGCGATGTGAAATTGCTCACCGGCAAAAAGATTACTCAGATCTTAAAAGAAAACGAAGTGGCTCCCCACATTCCGGAAGACTTAACCAACTTGATTGTCAAAGCTCTCAGACTTAGAAAGCACTTGGCAGCCAACAAACACGACCTTCACAACAAAAGATCTCTTCAGTTAACTGAATCCAAGATCAGAAGACTTGTGAAATATTACCACAACACAAAAGTTCTGCCGATGGAATGGGTCTACAAACCCGAAACCGCAGAAATGATGTTGAGCAGATAATTCTGTTCACATTTGTTTTGTAAAAAAATTAAAATTAATTTAAGGCAGCATTTCTGCTGTCATTCTTTTTTTATTTATTCTAACTGAATTGAAAAGACGAAGTCTTCTAATTTTAAAAAGATTCAAAGACCTAAGAAAACGAATTATAAGCAAATAAAGATAAGGAAAAGAAAAACGATCAAAAATAGGATTACTTGAATTTTTTGATCAGTTCTTCCAAACTCAATGAAACCTGTTCGCCGCTTTTCATATCTTTCAGCGACAAAAGCCCCGATTCAATTTCCTTTTCTCCGACAATCAAAACATAATCGGCACCGGCTGTGTTGGCGTATTCCATTTGCGCCTTGAAATTGCGGCCCATGATGTCGGTCAAAACGGAAACATACGGCCGAAGTTTTCCGGCAATTTCAATGCCGCTTGTCTGTGTTTCGGGTTTTGTAATCAAAACGATAGTTTCAGCTTTGTTTACCGGAAGATCACAAATTTCCATGATTCTGTCAAACCCGATTCCGAAACCCGTCGAAACAACGTCACCGCCGCCGAAGAGTGAAATCAATTTGTAAGAGCCGCCGCCGCAAATTTGTTTTTGGGCGCCGAGACCTTCGGCATAAACTTCAAAAACGATTCCGGTGTAATAATCCAAACCGCGGGCGACACCGAAATTAACGGTGTAATCAGTGACACCGTAGGCGGCAAGAAGCGTAAGCGTCTTTTCAAAAGCGTCCAGTTCGGGCAAATCACCGACAACTTCACGGGCACTTTTGACAGCCGCAAATCCGTCTTTGCCGGAGAGAGAAATAATTTTATGAATTTGTTCTGTCAAGTCAGCAGAGACCGAAAGCTCACCGAGATAAGTGTCTAAATTTTCATACTCTTTTTTATCGATATAGCGCATGATTTGATCGGACACGGTAGACTCTGTTGTAATCTGAGCCAGCAGGTAGCGAAGAACGGACAGATTTCCGATATTCAGATCGCCTTTAATTCCGACAGCGCCAATCATCGTCATGGCAAGCGCAATCACTTCAGCATCTGCTTCCGGCTTGCTGCTGCCGATCAGCTCGGCGCCGAACTGCCAGAATTCTCTGTAGCGTCCTTTTTGCGGGCGCTCATAGCGGAAACAGTTTTCAAAATAGAAAAGTTTGATCGGTCTTGAAAAAGACTGCATTTCATTGACATAAGCGCGCATAACAGGCGCCGTCAGCTCAGGGCGAAGTGTCATTTCACGGTCGCCTTTATCGGTAAAATTGTAGAGTTCACCGATGATTCCCTGACCGGATTTGAGCGTGAAAAGTTCGAGTTCTTCAAAGGTCGGCGTCACGATTTCGCCGTAACCCCATTTTTGAATAACTTCGCGCAATTTGAATTCAACAGCACGTCTTTTAGCCATTTCTTCCGGCAGAAAATCGCGCGTGCCTCTCGGTTTTGAAACTGTCATGATAAAAATCCCAATGATAAATAAAGGTAAATGAATGTAAATGAATGTGAATAAATGAATAAATTACTTCCACTTAATACCGTCTTCCCAAATAATCTGCCATGTGATTCCGAATTTGTCAACAACCATTCCGTAAAGCGCGGCGTAAAAGGTTTCTTGAAGATCTAAAGAAATGACGCCGCCTTCGCTTAATCCTTTGAAAACTGAACGGATTTCATCAGCGTCGGGGCTTCCGAAAACTAAAGTAATAGTGTTTCCCAAAATCCATTCATATTCTGAAGGAAGATCGCAGAACATTAAATTCGTGCCGCCGATTTCCATTTCAGAATACATGACAATCTTTTTCAGCTCTTCCGTCAGCGGGAAATTTGGGTCGGCCGGCATTTCTTCATAGGTTGAAAAATGCGGCACTTCTTTACCGAAAACTTTTGCATAAAATGTAACCGCTTCGCGGCAATTGCCGTTGAAATTGATGTAAGCGCTGAATGTCATGATTTTTCCTCGGAATCAGAAGTGAAATAATAATTTAAAAGATAATTGATAAAATAATCGATAAAATAATTAATAAAAATTATTTGAAAAATGAAAGGCAGGATAAATTAAAAAGTTTGTGACAAAACGCCATTCACTTTTGAATTATTTCTGAATAACGATTGAAACAATGTCTTTATCCATCAGTTTATGTTCTAAACCGACACGCTGCCCCGGGTGTTTGGCAGATTTGCCCCAAACGTAAGCGAATCTGAATTTCTTTCTGAAATCTTTATGCAAACGGTCGCAAATCTGACCGACATCGGTTCCTCTGAGAACAATCATCGGCTCTTCTAAGTCGGCTGCTTCGCCTTGCGGTTTCATGTAAACGCGAATAAAGCCGAGACGGTCGTAAAGAACTTCGCGGAGCATATCTAAATTCTGGCTGTTGTGAGCGGAAATAAAGACAGCGTCGGGATAAGTTCTTTTGTATTCATCCAGCATATGCGGGTAAGCCAAATCGACTTTGTTGACGACAACCATTGATCTGACGTAACTGCGGTTGCCGGCGACAACATCAATAAACTGGTCAACGGTTATGTTTTCTCTGATCAGAACCATCGCATTGTGGATTTTATATTCGTCCATGATGGACTTAATCGTGTCTTCGTCGATGAATTCCAATTCAACCGTGGAATTTATGCGAATGCCGCCGCGATCAACTTTTTTAATAACAACATCCGGCGGATCCTGATCAACGCGGATACCGGCTTCGTACAATTCGTCCATAAGAACCGAGTGGTGCGTCGGCTGGAAAATGTCCAATAAAAAGATAACGAGATCGGAACTGCGGATAACGGCAATGACTTCTTTACCGCGGCCGCGCCCGGAAGCAGCGCCTTTCACAAGACCGGGAACGTCCAAAATCTGAATAATTGCGCCTTTGTATTCCATGACGCCGGGAACAACCGTCAGCGTTGTGAAAGCGTAAGCGCCGACTTCGGAATTGGCATCGGTCAGTTTATTGAGAAGCGTCGACTTACCGACAGACGGAAAACCGACAAGTGTAACGGTTGCGTCGCCTGATTTTTTAACACTGTATCCTTCGCCGGTTCCGCCGGATGAGCTTTTCTTTTCAACTTCGTCATGAAGTTTCGCAAGCTTCGCTTTCAAGCGGCCGATGTGAAAAGAGGTGGCCTTGTTGTAAGTCGTCTTTTTAATTTCTTCTTCGACTTCCCGAATCTGTTCCTGTAATGTCGCCATTGTGAATACCAAAATAATAATGAAATAGAGATAATGAAATAATAATGATGAGATGAATACTGAATATAAGCATTGTAAGCATGATGTAAGCGAGTTCAGTCTCGCGGTGAAGAATAACCTTTTTTTCAGTATATATAATTAATGAGGTGTAAGCGTAACCGAAAAAAGATATGAACAGATAAAACAGGATTTCTTATTTTAAAAAAAGATAGAAGAGAAAGCACAAATTGTGCTTTCAATTAATTTAAATATTTACTTTTTTGCCGGCGGCTTTCTTGCAGGTGCTTTGGCAGCAGGCTTAGCGGCTGTTTTAGCAGCAGGTGCTTTGGAAGCGGGCTTAGCGGCTGTTTTAGCAGCAGGTGCTTTGGCAGCAGGCTTAGCGGCTGTTTTAGCAGCAGGCGCTTTGGCAGCAGGCTTAGCGGCCGTTTTAGCAGCAGGTGCTTTGGCAGCAGGCTTAGCGGCCGTTTTAGCAGCAGGTGCTTTGGCAGCAGGCTTAGCGGCCGTTTTAGCAGCAGGTGCTTTGGCGGCCGGTTTGGCGGCTACAGCTCTTGCTGCGGGCTTCTTTGCCGTATAGATTTCCGTTCCTGTTGTGCTTGTGATTTTCTCAAATTCCTTGAGCATCAATGCTGTTACAGGACCGGTTTTTCCTGTACCGATTGTTCTTCCGTCAACCCAAACGACTGCGGCAGCTTCTGCGGCGGTGCCTGTGACGAAAATTTCATCAGCGGTATAAACATCGAAAAGACTGATGTTTTCAACGCGGGTCGGAATCTTGTTCTTTTCAAGAAGCTCGATTGCAGTTGCTCTCGTGATTCCTTTTAAATTATTGATGGTCGGCGGTGTGTAAACGACGCCGTTTTTGATGATGAAAATGTTATCGCCGGAACCTTCAGCGACAAAGCCGTTGTGGTCGAGGAAAATTGCTTCCTGGCCGCCTTTGGCGTTGGCTTCGATTTTAGCCAAAATGTTGTTCAAATAATTCAAAGATTTGATATTCGGCGACAAAGCATCCGGAGCGTTGCGGCGGACACCGACTGTGATTGCCTTTAATTCCATCGTATCATACAAAGAAGACATCGTCTTAGCAACGATAAAAACATTGGATTTGTCGCATTTCAGCGGGTCCAATCCTAAATCGCCGTTGCCGCGGGAAACGATCGGGCGAATGTAGGCGTCTTTAAAATTGTTCTTGCGGAGCGTCTCAAGAATGGCTTCTTCCATCGCTTCTTTTGACATTCCGATATCCAAATCAATGGCTTTTGCGGAATCAAACAATCGGTCGACGTGTTCTCTCAACTTGAAAACACGGCCGTTGTAAGCGCGAATTCCTTCAAAAACCCCGTCGCCATAGAGAAAACCATGATCAAAGACGGATATGACAGGTTGGTTCTCAGGAACGAACTTGCCGTTGACATACATTAAAATCTCGCTCATTTGTAAATCACCCGATTTATATTAGTGATAGGAATAATGAAAAATTAAGCGCGGAAGCGCTCGTATTGAGAGTTTCGTTCCGATTAAACACGGAAAAACATCACAAATACAAATACCTGTTTTCCAATGCATTTAAATGTTTTTCCGGAAAAACGGCTTCATGAAGAATAAAATCAAGAGTTGAACGAAAAAAACAGATTTTATTTTGATTTATAGAAATTACGGCACGAATCAAAGGATTTTAGAGGAAAAGAGAGATTTTTGAAACAAAAGGTATTTATGAGAAAAATGCTTTCATTGAAATCCTTCATCCAATGGGCTCGTGGCTTAGCCAGGATATAGCGTCGGGCTTCTAACCCGAATGCCGGGGGTTCGAATCCTCCCGGGCCCGCTTTTTCTTTAAATTTTAAAACGCTGAAATGAAATTTTCAAAATCCCGATGAAAAATCATATTCTATTTCCCGGATTTTAATATCAATATCAAACGGCGTTTCCGAAAAAACAAACAAAGTCAGAGTTTCATCATCCGTTTCAATTTCCAGCTCTGGAAAATCCCTCAGCAACACGTTTTCAAAATTTGCCGTCCATTTTTTAAAAGCTTCTGTTTTTGCTTCATTCAATTCCAATTCGGACCCGCCTTTTGAATTATTTGAAGCCGGAATGAATTGAAAAGCAATTGCCGGCACCGAATCATAAATTTCAGCGGATTGTATCGTAAAAAAACGGACATGAGTTCGATTTCCGAAAACGGAAGACGAGTTGGATTTAACAATCGTGCCGGACATCGTTAAAAGAATTTGATCATCCTTTCCGCGCCGAAAAGAAATGTCAGGTGTTTTTAAAAAAGAAAAACCGTCATCCTGAATCAGCAGAATTGAAGACGCGCCGATGGAATAAGCCGAGTCGGGAATTTGAGAATATTTGCTTAAAAACAGCAGTGAGCCTGAACTCAAACAATAAACATCAGAGGATTGAAAAACATCATCAGACGAATCGGGCGGCTGAATGTCACCGACTGTTTTCAAAAAAGCTTTCGTTTCCGGCGGCATCGTCAAGTCAGCCGAAAAGATAATCTGATCAGCAGTTTCGTCCGCAAAAACAGAAGTGTAAGCCGTTTGAAAAAATAAACTGCCGGCAGGATTATTTTGTTCAGAAAAACGGATAATATCAGATTCAAGCCGGCTGCTGTCTTCGGATTCTTCAAGCATGATTTGAGCAGGAATTGCCGTCAGCAAAAAAGCCGAAATAAAAACAGCGGCGATTGCGAGAAGCAGAAGCGCGCCGAAAATCGTTGAAACACCTTCATTGTTCCCGAGAAAAGGAAATAATTTAAAAACCGGCTTGGAAGCAGATTTGGAGACGGATTCGGAAACAGTTTTGGAAATATATTTGGAAAAAGGTTGGAAAAATGATTGAATATGCGGTTTTGGAAACATAGACAAAATAAAAAACGAGTATATTAAATCGTTTTTAAATATTTTCAAAACGGATAGAACCAATAATATAAATAAACATTAACGCATATTAAAAATAAATGATTTAACCGACGTTGAGCAAACGTCAAAATCAGGGATTTTTGTTAATTTTGGGTTACATTTCACACTATCAATTATATTTCACACTACCAATGACAAATGATATGAGTGCCGCACATGATTCGTAAAATAAAATATTTGAGTTTTTTCATTTTAATCTGTTTGATTTTAGCAAGTTTAGCCGTTCCCGTAACTGCTGCCGCAATTAAGGGCAGCAATGTATGGGATCAGGAACAAAGTATGTCTTCAACGTACACATGGACCCCCGCCATGTATTCGGGTTTTTGGTACGATTTGGACAGAGGAATCTACACAGAAAACATTACGCTGACAATTTCCGCAAGTGATAGACGGATTGATGCAAATAATGCAGAATATATCACAGAATACGAAAATATGCGCTTTTCTTATGCTGATTGGGGAAGTTACCGCGTCATCGGCTGGCTGGGCGAGCCTTATTTTGCAGGCTACACCAGATCAAGCTCGGGCAACAACTCGACAACACAATTTACAAACAGCAATGTCAGCACATTATCAGATGAGAAACTCTATCAGGTCCTCTTAGACAACAAAAATGAAAAAAGCCTCAGCTCCGGCGATTCTTACACGCTGGAAAACGGCTATAAATTAGTTGTTAACGATTTCAATGACAGCAGCAAACAATTCAGATTAACACTTGAAAAGAACGGCAACAGCGTAAAGAGTGAAAATGTTTCAAACAATACGACATTCGTTTATGAAAGATCATTGGATGATGTCGGAACGGCTCCGGTCATCGCTGTTCACGTTAAAAGCTTTAATGGCACAAGAGCCGTTATTGACGGTATTTTCCAAATTTCCGAAAGCTCAACCGATGTCAGCGAAGGAAAATCAGTCGGCGCAATGGAAATTAAAAGCGTGAATGAAACACGCATTACAATGAAAAACCCGAGCCGCATCAACTTAAACAGAGACTCGACCGTTACGCTGATGAGCCATATCAAAATCGAAGTCAAAGACACTTCAAAATTGAAATTCGAACTCGTCTCCAACCCGGAAACAGACATGGAAAAAACATATCCGGACAGAGGAATGGTTTACGACAGCTCCAACACCAACAAAAGCTGGAACGGAATGAATTTCCCGGGATTCACTTACGATTACAATAACAGTACAGAAACAGAAAACATGTCTTTCGATGTCAGCGGCACGCTTCAGCGTTCGGTTTCATCCGGTCAGATTATGTATTCGACAAACGCGTACAATGAATCATTCAATTATTCAAATTGGGGAAGCTATCAGGCAATCAATCTCGGCGGCGACAATTATTTTGCCGGCTATCTCCGCTACAATTCATCTCACAAAAATAATACGACAAACTTTACCGACAGCAATGACAGCATTTTAAAAGACGGAAATGTGTCAAAAGTTTTGATTAATAACGGAACGGAGAAACAGTATAACAAAGGATCCGACATCAGTTTGGAAGAAGGTTATTCACTTTACGTTTCAAATATTACCGATAACGGCACAAAAGCGGATTTGATTTTGAAGAAAGACGGAAGCACTGTTAAGGAAGCAAGAGTCAGCTCGGGCGATAATTTTGTTTATGAAGCAAGTGTCGGCGGAACGGTTGTTCCGATTATCGCTGTTCGCGTGACAAATGTCTTTGAAGGATCGTCAACTTTTGTAAAAATCGGCGGCATTTTCCAGATTTCAACTAAAACGACGAGTGTCGGACCCGGAACATCTTTGAGCAATATGCGTGTTGAATATACGAGCAGCACCGCCTTGATTTTTGTCAATAAAGATTCAATTAATCTCGCCCGCGGATCAAACATTACGTTGATGGAAAATCTGTCGCTTCATGTCGCTGATTCGGATGAACTCAGATTCTTCCCGTACAATCAGTCATCCGGAAACAATTCGACTTCTTCGAGTTTAAGAATCGAAGTGCCTGAAACAATTTATCCGTATGAAGAAATCATGATTAAAGTCGTTTACCGCGACGGCAGCAGCTGGAAAGAATTGGCGGATGCAACCGTTAAAGTCAACGGCAACACAATCGGCGAAACAAATTCATCCGGCGCAATTACGTACACGCTTAAAGATTTCGGAACATATGAGTTCAGAGCTGAAAAGGGCGGTTACAATTCAGTGACGCTTTCTAAAGCAACCGCGGAAGGCGGCGATGAACTTCAGATTGAAATTCCTGCATATATTTTCGCGGAAGATTCGTTCCGTTTGTACATTAAAGATTCCAACAACACAAACATTACCGGCGCCGGCGTTTACAAAAACGGCGAACATATCGGAACGACAAACGATAACGGTATGATTAATGTTACTGCCGATTCAACGCCCGGTCTTTATAAATTAACGGCGAATAAGACAGGTTACCAGCCCGGAACGAAAGAAATGAAAGTTTTGGAATATGGTCCTTACTTTGCCGTGACAGATATAGCAATGCCGGAAGACTCTTTGATTAACAAAACCGTCAAAATTGAAATGACGATTGAAAATGTCGGCAAAGAAAAAGACACACAAGAAGTGACGATTAACGCTGAAAATAAAACAGAGACAAAGAAAGTGACTTTGTCGCCGGGTGAAACGAAAAATATCACTTTCAGCTTTAAACCGAACACTGCCGGCGAGTCCGCTGTTGAAGTAATGAATCAGACATTTACATTTACTGTGACTGAAAAGCCGAAAGCGGAAGTTCCGTGGAAATGGATTTTAATTGGCGGCGGTCTTTTAATCATCGTTGTCGGCGCTGTTTTGGCTTTGATGTTCTACAATGAGAAGAAAGAAGAAGAAAAGAAGAATCCGAAAAGACCTGCAAGAGGAAAGGAAACGGAATCAAAAGGATTCCTCGGCGGATTATTCGGCGGCTCTGAAGACAAGGAGAAGAAAGCAAAAGCGAGCAGCAGCAAGCAGACAAGCAGATCTGCAGGCAGCAAACCGGCAGCAAGTAAGCCCGTAAGCAGCAAAGCAGCAAGCAGCAGCAAACCTGCAAATACAAAGTCTTCTTCATCTGCTTCTGCCGCGCAGACAAGCAAACCGAAAACGCCGTCTCACAGATTCTCCAGCAGCAGCAAGGCGCCTGAATTGAAGAACAGTCAGAAAAAAGCACGCAAAGAACAAGATAAAAAATAATCAGGATGAATAGGAATGAAAAACGTATGGATTAAAGCAACGGAAGGTTCATGGGACCAAAAAAGAAATGCGATTACAGCAGCAATGGAATCCGGCGCGGATTTCGTATTAGCTGATGCGGCGGATTTGCCCGAAATTAAGCAGCTCGGAAAAATCAAAACGGCTTGCTTCTTTGACGGCAAAAATGGATCGGCAGAGGATAATGCTGCGGATGTGTTTGTTTGGAACAT
Source organism: Methanimicrococcus sp. OttesenSCG-928-J09 (assembly GCA_030266245.1). Taxonomy (GTDB): domain Archaea; phylum Halobacteriota; class Methanosarcinia; order Methanosarcinales; family Methanosarcinaceae; genus Methanimicrococcus. The sequence continues at coordinate 4,554 of JAJDHP010000028.1, read as the reverse complement.
TCCGGTGCTGTCTGAAAACGATGACGAGAACGTTTCTGAAACGGCCGAACTGAAACAGATGAAGGAAATGAAAAAAGCCGGAAAGTCTGTTGCGGCTTACGTTGATATTCAAAATAAAAAAACGGAATTGTTTGCGGCAACGGTCGGCAAAACGGCAGATTATTTGATTATTTCTGCCGGCGACTGGCGAATTATTCCGCTGGAAAATCTGATTGCGGCGCTCGAAAAGTTTGATGTTGAAATTATCGCGGCAGTTAAAACAGTTGAAGAGGCGCAGACTTCGCTTCAGATTTTGGAAAAAGGTGTTGACGGCGTTTTAATTACGACTGCTGATATGAGCGAAATTAAAGAGATTTCAAATGCGGTCAAGATGAGCGGTTGCGCGGAAGAGCAGTTGGTTCCTGCAAAAATCGTCACGATAAAGCAGCTCGGGATGGGCGACCGCGTTTGTGTTGACACTTGCAATCTGATGGTGCCGGGCGAGGGAATGCTGATCGGTTCGCAGTCTGCAGGTTTGTTCTTAATTCATTCGGAAGTGGATGACAGTCCGTATGTCGCGTCCAGACCGTTTCGTGTAAATGCCGGCGCTGTTTATTCGTATTTGAAAATTAATGATATCACGCGCTATCTTTCGGAATTGAAGGCGGGCGATGATTTGACGATTGTGGACGCCGGCGGAAAAACGCGGCCGGGAATTGTCGGGCGTGTGAAAATTGAATCGCGGCCGATGATGCTTTTGGAAGCGGAAGTTGAAGGAAAGATATTGAAAGTTATTTTACAGAATGCTGAAACCGTGAAGCTTGTCAGGCCTGACGGGAAAAGTGTTTCGATTACGCAGTTAAAAGTCGGCGACCAAGTTCTTGTTAAAATTGAAGAAGCGGGTCGCCATTTTGGAATGAAAGTGACTGAAAAAATTATTGAAAATTAAAAAAAGATAAGAAGGGATGAGAAATGACTTATTTCACCCGACCGGCAGTTGTCGGAACGATTACAAAAAATGTCAGAGAAACAGCTGCTGCCGGTAAGAATGCCGGCGCGGATATTCTTGAAATCCGATTGGATTTGCTTTTGAACAATACGCCCGATTTTGAAAAATATCTGAAAAAGGATTTTGATGACCCGATTTTGATTGAACAATTGAAAAAATGGATTAGAGAAGCGAAAGAAGCAGGTCTTCCTGTTATCGGAACTTTGAGATCAAAAAAGGAAGGCGGCGCTTTTGAAGGAAAAGAAGCCGATCAATTCAATTTAATCAAAGAGATTCTTCCGGAAGTTGATTTTGCAGATATTGAGCGGAAAAGTTCGAAGAAAAACATTCGCACTTGTTTGAAAATCGCCGAAAAATCCAATACTAAAATAATAATTTCCTCCCACTTTTTTGATGAAAAAGATATGCCGTCGTTGAAAAAGATTGAGAAAGTTTTAGAGAAATCATTTGACAAAGGCGCCGACATTGTGAAAGTCGCGGTGATGCCTGAATCGAAAGAAGATGTGCTGAAGCTTTATCAGGCGGGCCTCAGAAGCAAAAAGCCGGAAAAGATTTGTTTAATCGCGATGGGTGATCTCGGAAAGCAAACCCGTATTTTAGCGCCGTTTTACGGCTCGATTTTATCTTACGGATATATTGACGAAGAAGCGGCTCCGGGTCAGCTGCCGGTTGATAAAATAAAACACGGGTTTGAATTGCTCGGTCTTTAATTATTGATTATTGGCAGTTCATTGGCAATAAATGATGGAGAAATATGTCGGTTTATAAATTCGGTGTTTTCGGTTTTCCGGTCAGTCATTCTCTGTCGCCGGCCATGCATACGGCAGCTTTTTCAGCGCTCGGCACAGATAACTGTGAATACAAAGCGTATGCTGTTGAACCGGATAATTTAAAAGAGGAAGTTTTAAAAGCGCAAGCAGACGGTTTTTGCGGCTTGAATCTGACAATTCCGCTCAAAGAAAAGATTTTTGAAACGGGATTGATTATTCCCGATGATTTTGCTCAAAAAGCGGGCGCTGTCAATACTTTAAAATTCCAGGGCGACAAAATATACGGTTACAACACAGATGCTGCGGGCGCGCTGGCGGCGCTTGAATATGAAGGATGCGAAACGAGCGGGAAAAAGATATTAATTATCGGTGCGGGCGGCGCTTCCAAATCGATTTCTTTGCTGTTTGGGGAACGCGGAAATGAATTAAAAATTATCAATCGGACGGATGAAAAAGCGGCTCGGCTGGCTGCCGAAATTATTGAAAAAACGGGAAACAGAAATATTTCGGGCGGCGGATTTGAATCGGCGCGGGAAGATTTGAAGGCGGCTGATATTATAATTCAGACAACTGAACTCGGGATGGGAAAATATGAAGGGGTTTCTTTGTTTGATGAATTATCTATTTCGAGCAGTGAAATCAGAGAGATTATGAATGAGAAGCAGACTGTTTTTGATATTGTTTATAATCCGAGTGAAACGAAATTTTTAGAGGAAGCGAAGACAGCCGGTGCTAAAACGATCAACGGGATGATGATGCTTGTTTTTCAGGGCGCTTTGGCTTTTGAAATCTGGATGGGGAAAAAACCGGACGAGAAGGTTATGAAAGACGCTGTTTTAAACGCACTCGCCGGAAAAGAATAAAAGAGTGAAAAACAAAAAGGATGAAAAAACGGTTAAAATAAAGGGGAAATTTGAGTGAGCGAATACGGCAAAGAAACTGAAAGCGAGATGGAAAAGCTGATCGGGCTGATTGAAAAGATTGCCGTATCCAAACACGCAACGGTTGCGATGGGTGTTCGGGACCCGGATCCTGAAACGGTTCACTGTGCAATCGCTGCAGTTGAAAATGATTATGCTGATGTGATTTTGGTAGGCGATCAGGCCGAAATTGAAAAAGCCTCCCGCCTTTTTTACGAGATAGGAGAGAATGAACCGCTTTCTTTGCCTTTTCAAATAATTGATACGAGATCTCCGGAAGATGAAATTATTTCGATGCTGGTTTCGGGAGAAGTGGACGCTGCAATTCGCGGAACCGCAAAAGCATCTGATTCGCTTTCAAATTTAAAGCGCGCCTGTCATATAAATAAAATTCACAGGATTGCAATTCTGCTCACCAAAGATGGGAATCCTTACTTTTTCGCGCCTGTCGGTATTGATGAGGGAACGACAACGGAAGATAAAATTGAATTTATTTGTCTCGGCACGCATTTGCTGAAGCGGCTCGGCGTCTCACCTCATGTCGGTCTGATTTCAACGCCTGATGAAGCAGGAAAGGCGGAAGCGAAGGAAATCGTTCGAATCATTACAGAAGAAAAAAAACTTCATGTTGTTGATTATCAGCTGGATTTGGAAGAAGCGTTTGAACATTCTAATTATATATTAGCGCCGAACGGTATTACAGGAAATTTAATTTTTAGGGCGCTGACTTTTTTAGGCGGCGGCGATGGTCTGGGCGCGCCAATTTTAATGGACCGTCATGTTTTTGTCGACACTTCGCGTTCGGCGGGACATTACACGAAAGCGATTATGGTTGCAAGTGCGCTTTCTAAAAAGAAAAAGGCTGAAGAAGACTAATTTTGCGGCACCGGGCGGCGCGCGCGAGCTGCAGCATTTTTTAGAAAAATTTATAAAACAGGCAGGCGTTTTTCGATTTCTTTTTGTATTATGAATATATCTGCCGAAGCTAAAATAAAAAAAAGGTTTGTTTTTAACAAACCTTATCAGCCGTTGCTCGGCGGGATTCTTGAAAGAATAATATCAACCAAGCTTGCCATCGGCATTGTTTGAATCCAAACTTTCCCGGGACCGGTGAGTGTTCCGAGGAACATTCCTTCACCGCCGAAAAGGATATTTTTGGCGCCTTTGACGGTTGTGATGTCAAACGAAACGGTATCTTCCATCGCTGCCAGATGTCCCTGATCAATCATCAGACGTTCGCCGGCTTTTAAATCGTATTCGACAACATCGCCGTCAATTTCTAAAAAGACATAACCGTTTCCTGAAAACTTCTGCATGATGAAACCTTCGCCGCCAAAGAAACCGGCGCCGGCTCTTTTCTTGAAATGGGTATTCATTTCAACCGAGTTTTCCATCGCAAGAAGCGCATCTTTTTGAGCGATGATTGTTTTGCCGTTTTCAAGTTTAAAATCCAGAATGCGGCCGGGAAATGATGAGCCGAATGTGATAAACTGATTGTCGCCTTCGGCGGTATAATTGTTTAAAAAAATGGATTCGCCCGAAAACATACGGGACAAGCCTTTCATTAAACCGCCGCCAGTATTTGTTTCCATTTTCATTTGATCGGTCATCCAAGACATAGCGCCTTTTTCGGTGATCATGGTTTCGCCTCTTTCAAGGTAGCAGGTGACGACGGGGAACGGGGTTCCTTTGATTTCATATTTCATATTCTAAAACTCCATTATTAAAAAACAAAATAAACGAAGAAACAGAAGAATCAGAAATATGTTAAATGTTTCCAAAAAAATAAAAATCATAAAAAGGATTCAAAAAAACTGCATAAAAAAAGGCAACTAGAGAAACAATGAAAATAGTCAATTTTCATTTTCCCTGTTGC
>JAJDHP010000027.1 GCA_030266245.1 Methanimicrococcus sp. OttesenSCG-928-J09 | reverse complement strand
GGCAGGTACATTAAATAGAAAGAAAGATGAAAATATCCCCTGATTTTGTTTTATTTTTAAAAATGGAGCAGCACGCGCGCGTAGACCGCCGTCAGCAAAACCAAATTACTGCTTGTCATTGTCTGATAAATTCCGCTGAAAAATAAAAACAAAAGACTCAAATAGAAGCGAAGAAAACATATGGAGACAATGATGAAAATTACGCTGCTTGGAACGGGAGATGCGCCGGGAACGCCTGAAATCGGCTGTGATTGCGCCGCTTGTACGGACGCAAAAAAAGGAACAAAAAGCAACCGAACCCGTTTTTCCGTTTTGATTCAAACCGAGCAGGGAAATGTTCTTGTCGACACAAGCCCGGATATGCGGATTCAGCTTTTGAAAGCAGGCATCGGTCACATTGACGGCGTTATTTGGACGCACGGTCATTATGATCATTACGGCGGTTTTCCGGAATTTTATCGCATTCAGCATAATGTTCATGTTTACGGCTATCAGGAAACGGTGGATTACATTTCGGAAATGGTTCACTTTATTGAACCTGTTAAGCATTACGTTCATTTTTATGAGCCGTTTTCACTCATCGGTCTTGAATTTTCAATTTTTGAAGTCGTCCACTTCCCCGAAAATCATCCGGCAGGCGTTATGATAACGGACGGGAAACATAAAGTCGTCATCAGCGGCGATTCTGAAAAAGATATTTCAGAAAAGAGTTTGGAATATATCAAAAATCCCGATTTGTTTATCGTTGACGCGATTGTCCCCGAAACGATGAATGTTAAAAAACATATGAATTCCAAAGAAGCGCTTGAAATCGGCGAAAAAATCAACGCGAAACGAATCATTTTGACGCATTTGGGACACTTTTACGGACCGCATGACGAAGAAGCGAAAAAACTGCCGCTCGGATACGACGGGATGACGTTTGAATTTTAAAGAAGAAACATTTATCGCTAATTGTAAAGAGAAGAGGAAAAATAAATGGAAGCAACTGCAACCAAAATACAAGATTTTATATCAAATGTTAAAACACAATTTGTAATTCCAGTATATCAAAGAAATTATGATTGGACAACAGGGCAGTGTAAGCAATTATTGGATGATATATTTAAAGCTGGAACTAATGATGATATAAGTGCACATTTTATCGGAAGCATTGTTTATGTCCATGATGATGTGTATACAGCATCAAAAATTAAAGAATTAACAATCATTGATGGACAGCAGCGTTTGACAACATTGACCTTGATTTATTTAGCATTGTATAAGCTTGCAAAGGAAATGAAAGATGAAAATCTTAAAAATGAAATTTTGGAAACCTACCTCATAAATAAATTCGCTTCTGAAGAAGAAAAACTCAAATTAAGACCTACCGAGAATAATAACACAGCTTTAAAATATTTATTAAGAGAGCAAGCAGATGAGGAATATTCAGAGTTTTCAAAAATTATTGATAATTTCAATTACTTAAAAGGAAGAATCATAGAAGAAAATTATCAAGTGGTTCTTGAAGGCTTATCGAAACTTATGTTTGTTGAGGTTTCATTAGACCGAGAAAAAGATGATCCGCAAAGAATTTTTGAAAGCTTAAATTCAACAGGCTTAGAGCTGACACAAGCCGATCTGATCAGGAATTACATTTTGATGGGCTTAAATAGGCAAGAGCAGCATATCATCTACCAGGATTATTGGGAAATTATTGAAAGACTTGCTAAAGACGAATCCTCGAATGTAAGCCATGTTTCGGAATTCATAAGAGATTACTTAACACTTGAAAATAAAAAGATTCCAAATAAAGGAAAAGTGTATTCTGAATTTAAAATGAAATATCCTGAAAATACATTTGAAGAATTGGAAATTATATTGAGCAAGATGAAATCTTATGTCAGACATTATAATAAATTACTTAATCCAAAAAATGAATCTGACAAAGAGATTCAAAAGCAATTGGAATACATCAATAAGCTTGAGATTATTGTTAGTTATCCGTTTATAATGAAAGTCTATGACGACTATGCAAAAGGAACAATTGATAAAAAGACTTTAATCGAAGTTTTAGAACTTGTTCAATCATTCACATGGAGAAGGTTCATACTCGGGTTGCCTACAAATGCATTGAATAAAATTTTTATGAATTTATATGACAAAGTTGATGAAACAAATTATTTGTATTCAATCCAAAAATCTTTACTTCAAAGAGCAGGGACTCAAAAATTTCCCCGAAATGCAGAAATTGTAGAGACATTAAAAGTTAAAGATGTATACAATATAACATCTAAAAACAGAACTTATTTTTTTGAGAGGCTCGAGAATTTTGAGAACAAAGAACCTGTTTTGATTGAAGGGAATTCAGACATTACAATCGAACATATATTTCCACAAAATCCAGATCCGGCATGGAAAATTGATCTTGGTGTTGATGAATATAATTACATAAAAGAGAATTATTTAAACACCATTGGTAATCTTACTCTATCCGGAAACAATGGCAAACTTGGAAATAAACCTTTTATCGAAAAAAGAGATCTGACTGATGCCGGATATGCAGACAGTCGATTATGGTTAAACAAATATTTAGCAAGTCTTGAAAGATGGAATCAATCCGAAATTGAAAAAAGGTTTGATTTGATTGCGGACCGTTTTTTAGAAATATGGAAGATTCCAGATATAAATATTGAAGAAGATTCAAAAAATAATGAAATCAATATATTTGAAGTGGAAGATCCACGAAATAAAAAATTGGAATATGCTGTGTTTTTCGATCAAAAGATAGAAACAACTCAAGTATCAAAGCTCTATCTTGAAGTCTTAAGACAATTATTTGAGCTGCACCCTGAAAAGTTTTTCACATCGGGTCTCGATGAAAAGATTGGTCTTACAAAAATTCCCAAAGAAACAGGTTTGAAGCAAGCTGTATCAATTAATGATACATATTTCATTGAAGGAAATATTGATAACAAAGGGAAATTTGATAGAATCAAATATGCTTTGACCTTATTTGATTGCGAGGATGAATTGTTAATAAGGTTTGCTTCTGCAGATTAAACAAAAATATGTGTTTTCTGAATTTAAGACGGAATTTATTTAAATAAAGACACATATTTGAGCAGTCTTTACAATGAGTTTTGCAAAAAGTATAAATCGAAACGAACCATTCAGTCGTAAACTTTCGCTTTGATTTATTGAAATTTAAGATGCGCCGGTCGCATTTGTTCATTTCAGGTTCAAATCATCATTTCACAATCATCACATAATTTAAGCGACTTAAATTAAGATTAAAAACGAATTCAAGAGATACATAATATTAAATTAATTACATAAATTAAATTTACAAATCAATAAAGAGGATAAACATGGGAAATATTAGACACTCCAACATCAAAACCATTTCATTTAAACTTTTAAACAACTACGGCGACGTTTTTACAGAAGACTTTGACCAGAACAAAGCACTTGTGACAAAATACACAACCATCGAAAGTAAAACCATCCGCAACAAAGTTGCCGGATACGTCACAAGAAAAGTCAGACGCGCACCCAAATACTAATTTGGTTTTTCTGATTTTAACCTTTTTTACTCTTTTTTTATTTTTCTTTTTATTTCGGCAAGCAGCTGATGCTTTAAATTCGGATTGAATGAATACTTTCACCCTCCAAGCCAAAGTCCTTTTAATCATTTAAAGAAACTACTTACATTCTATAATCACAATTATCATTCTAATTAATCATCCAATTATCATAATCATCCAATTATCACATTCTATACATCCAATTATACATCCGATTATTAGAACAAAACAGAACAAATCATTGAATACAGGTTTTCAAAAATGGCATCAAGTAAAGAAATGACAGCGGTCCTTGAGAGAAATTTCGGCTACACGTCTTTTCGCCCGAATCAGGAAGAAGTGATTCAGGCTTTGATTGATGACAGAGATGTTTTTGTTTTAATGCCGACCGGCGGGGGGAAATCGCTTTGCTATCAGATTCCCGCGCTGATGAAAGAAGGAATGGCTGTTGTTGTTTCTCCTCTTATTTCACTGATGAAAGATCAAGTGGACAGCCTGGTTGCAAACGGCATTTCAGCCGCTTATTTAAACAGCACGCTTTCCGAATCCGAAAGTGCTGATGTTAAACGCCGCCTTTTAGACGGAGATTTAAAAATCTTATATGTCGCCCCCGAACGTTTGATGATGTCAAGTATGCTGTCGCTTTTGAAAAAAGCAAAAGTCAGCCTTTTCGCAATTGACGAAGCGCACTGCGTTTCGGAATGGGGACACGATTTCAGACCGGAATACAGAAAATTGTCAGAACTGAGAGACAAGTTTCCGAATGTTTGTATTGCAGCGCTCACAGCAACCGCAACCGAACGCGTTCGACGGGATATTGTTCATGTTCTTCGCCTTCAAGATCCTGTGATTAAAATTTCCAGCTTCAATCGACCGAATCTTTCCTATCAGATTGTTGAAAAGAAAGATGTAATGGAGCAGCTGGAAGGATATATTAAGAAAAACCGCAACAAATCCGGCATTATTTATTGTCAGAGCCGTGATTCTGTTGAGCGTTTGGCTTCCCGATTGAATAAGCTTGGCTTTTCGGCGCTGCCGTATCATGCCGGTTTATCGGATGAAAAACGCGCGCGCCATCAGGATAAATTCATTCGCGACGATGTCGATATTATTGTGGCGACTGTTGCCTTCGGCATGGGAATTGATAAGCCCGACGTTCGTTTTGTGATTCATTATGATCTGCCGAAGAATCTGGAAAGCTATTACCAGGAAACAGGCCGCGGCGGACGAGATGGTTTGGAATGCGAATGTATTTTGTTTTTCAGCCGCGGGGATTGGCATAAAATCCGATTTTTAATTGAAAAGAAACCGAGTAAAAAGGAAAGAGACCTCGCGTTTCAGCAGCTTTCTCAAATTATCAGTTACTGTGAAAGCACAGACTGCCGCCGTAATGTTTTGCTGCGCTATTTCGGCGAAGATATTCAGGAACCGTGCAATAATTGCGATTCCTGCTTCCATCCGAGAACGAAAGTGGATAACACTGAAGAAGCGCAGCTCCTTTTGGAATGTGTTAATCAGACCGGTCAAAAATTCGGAATGTCACACGTTGTTGATGTTCTATACGGCGCCCGTACTCAAAAAGTTAAAACAATGCGCCACGATCGTCTCGGCATTCACGGTGCCGGCAAAAATGTTTCAAAAACGGAATGGAAACGAATCGGCAATGAATTAATCCAATCAGGATACTTGAGCGTCAGCGGTGAAAAATATCCGATTGTCAAGCTGAACGCCAACAGCCGAAAGATTATGGCGGGCGAGCTTTCAGTGGAATTAACCGAAGCGCCGATTTCAAGGATTTCAAAAGGCAGAACCGTTTTACCTGAAACTGCCGATGACGAGACAGAGCAAACCGCTGGTGTTTATATTGAAGATTCCGAAGATATTTTCAGTACGGATGAAGACTTTGAGTCGGAAAATGAAATTATCGGAAACGATGATTACGCTGAAAATTCGGGCGGCTCAATTGTTTACAGCGGTCGGAAATCTATTTTAGCGGATGAGATTCCGGACACAATTAAGCAAAAACCTGTAAAGCCGGCCATTCAAAATACGCTTTTTGAGAAGGATGAAATTGAAATTCCGGCGCCGAAAAAGAAAAAGGCGGTGCCTGCCGTTTCAAAAAAGATTGAAAAGGGAAAATTCGATTCGGTTTTATTCAATCGTCTGCGGGATTTGAGAAAAAGGATCGCGTCAGACAAAAATCTGCCGCCTTATATTATTTTTGCAGATACAAGTCTGCGTCAGATGGCAACAGATTTTCCAACAGATGAAGCCGCATTTTTAAAAATTGCAGGCGTTGCCGAATACAAACTTCAGAAATACGGCGGCTTGTTCATTAATGAGATCAGTGATTATATCGGCGAATCGGAATATGCAGAAACAGATCCCGTCAAAACAATTCGCCCGAAATCTGCCGAAGCTGAAATGGAAATGAAGTCGGAACCGGAGATAAAACCGGAAATTAAATCGAACCCAATCCCGGAACAAGAAACAGACGGTGCATTTTCGGAAGATGATTTAAAGAAAACACAAACTTTGTTTTCTCAAGGTCTTTCCGTCAGCGAAATTTCAGAAATCAGAGGCATTCCGATTTTAAAAATCATTGAACATTTGGAAGCGCTGATTGCTGCTGAAAAGATTGATAATTTAGATCTTTTAATTGCAGATCAAAAACAAAAAACGATTACGGAAGTTATTGAAAAGCTTCAAATTGAATTCACTGAAAAACTGATGAATTCTGTCATTCTTGAAAAAACGGACACAAAGTGTTCTGAAGAAGAAATTCGATTGATGAAAGCGCTGAAAATTGCTGAAATGAAAAGGCAGCGCAAATAATTGATTGTTTTTGAGAAACAAATGGCGGATTTTTTTTCAATTTTTGAAAATGATACGATTCGCGCGCGGCGATTGTTGCGGCAGTAAATGCAAGCGGCAAGCAGTGCAAACGCAATCGGTAAGGTAACTGTATTTAGCACGCGTTCGGCAGGTGCGTGTAATGAGAATTTTATCGATTTTTCCAACATAAAACCATGGAAGATTTTTTCTAAATCTTTAAAAAATGATGCAGCTCGCACGCGCATACTGTCGATTATATCAACAAAAACGAACGAATAAAACAAAAAACTAAATTGCCGAACAGAAAATGAACAAAAAATCCGACTGTAATTGGAATTAGAAACGGAATTTTTTGCATCAGCTGTTTTTTGAAAAAAATAAAAAAGAAATGACGATTGGACGCAACGGATTTGAAATTTTGAAAAAGCTGAATGAAAAAAACAATTGTCATGAAAATGAGTGAGAGTAATAAAGAATTCATCAGAACAGAAATGCCGGCAGCAGAAAACAGAGCAGCAGCAAATGAATGAAAACATATGGCGGATGCAGAGAACGGAAACGCAGCAGAGATCAGAATTAATATTTTACAATCAGCACCGCCGAAAATACGGCATGCGAAAGAAAGACTGCATATTAAAAACATGATTGAAGCGGAAATAAAAATATCAAACAAACTGAAACAGCCGATTACAAATATCTCTATAATAATTGCCGGGGAAATCAAAATGATAAGAAAAATCCACAAAGAGTCTGAAACTGTACGCGTGCGCATATCTTGAAAAGAGGCGGCGGTCAGAACAGCAGAGAAGATGACCAATTTAAAAACAAAAGGAAGAGATGCCATTGAATCAATCATTCGGAAAAAGAGACGGGGTTTGATGATAATCTTTTTTAAATATTTCCGAATCGGATAGAATTGTATTTTATTTAAATTTTTAATGAAAATACATTTACAAAAACGTTCTTATAATAGCTCTTTGATACGATTATAACTACAAAGCATAAACAAAATAATACTTAGTTAGAGATTAATTTAGAAGATTAATTTAGAGATTTGGAGTTTTTGAAAATGGAAAATGTGAAAGAATTTATTGAAACGGAGATTGAAAAAATTAAAAAACAAGTTGATGGGACAGCTTTGATTGCACTCTCCGGCGGCGTTGACAGTTCCGTTTGCGCCGAACTTGCTTACCGCGCTATTGGCGACAGACTTTTGCCGCTCTTTATTGACACGGGTTTTATGAGAAAAGGAGAGCCGGACCAGGTGAAAGCTGCGTTTGCTCATATGAATGTGAAAATGATTGACGCCAGCGACCGTTTCTTTGAAGCGGTGAAGGGAATTGAAGACCCGGAACTTAAAAGAAAAGCAATCGGTGAAACATTTATTCGCGTTTTTGAAGAAGAAGCAAAGAAAATCAATGCCGATTACCTGATTCAGGGAACAATTTATCCCGATGTTTTAGAATCTGAAAAAGGAATCAAAGCACACCACAATGTCGGCGGCATGCCTGAAAAGATGGAATTTAAGGGCGTCATTGAACCGCTTTACTATTTGTATAAAGATGATGTGAGAGAAGTCGGCCGCGAACTCGGTCTTGCTGTTGCGCTTTCTGAAAGAATGCCGTTCCCCGGTCCCGGACTTTCCGTTCGCGCCTGCGGTGAAGCAACACGTGAAAAAGTGGCAGCAGCCCGCGCCGCTAACGCGATTGTTGAAGAAGAAGTTATGGAAGCACTTAAACCGTGGCAGGCACTTGCTGCTGTCATCGGAAAAGGAACAGGACAAAAAGATGAGAAGCGTATTTACGGCTGGATTATCGCTGTCAGAATCGTTAATTCGGATAATGCCATTACGGCCGAGCCGCTCGAAGTTCCGTATGCCATTTTGAAAAAGATTCAGGAAAGAATTACAACCGAAATTCCCGATGCCTGCCGCGTCGTTTATGATGTGACGCCCAAGCCGCCGGGAACGATTGAATTTGAGTAATCGGAAAACGAAATACAACTACTTTATAGCAGTTTATAACTGTTTCAAAAAAGAACAGATTTATGCTAAATAAAAAATGAAAAGTTTATTTCATAATTTTTAGCATAAATCATTTGAGATTTTTGGAATAAGAAATCATTTAAGCGACTTTTTCATTTTTGCGCTTTTCTTTTTCATGTTTTTTAATTTCGCATTTAATTTTTTAATTTTAGAATCCATTTTTTTGACATCTTTGTTGGTCGTTGTTTTTTTGGATTTATTCTTTGTCATAAATTGATCTTCTCGCTTTATTTAAAATTCGTTGATTGCTCTTCATTTTTTATAAGTATTTTATAATTAAAATGTCGAGTTGCAAATTTTTTATTGCAAAAAATATTATAAAAAATTGAAGATTAATACATAATAGTCATTCGTGTCTATAAATAGGTTCGCCCATCTTGAAATGATTAATTATAAAACATCGCTGCCTTTGTGTTTTGATTAAAATGGCGCTGTTCTGTGCGGACCGCTCCGCTTTGTCAGAAATTATGAAAAACGACAGCGTTTTATCTCTGTTCTTCTTTTGAAGTGTACAATTCAATCAGGAAAAATTATGACTCTTAATCAAACCGTTCTTGAAATTCGCGAACGACAGCGAATCAAATCCAAACCTTACACAGAACCCGCCGCATTTTGGATCAGTAAAGACAATCTGCGCGGCGACGTGATTGATGTTCTGACAATTATTTTCCAAACTTCCGGCTGCTACTGGGGAAAACAGGGGGGCTGTACAATGTGCGGCTACGTTTATGACAGCTCGACCGGCGAACCTGCCGATTCCGACATCATGGAACAGTTAGAAACAGCGCTGGCACAGGCTGAAAAAAGAAAGCTGGACAGATTTATGGTGAAAATATTCACATCGGGCAGCTTTTTGCATGAACGTGAAATATCAAAGGATCTGAGAAAACAAATTTTAAAGCGGTTGGCGGACGATGAAAGAATTGCCGCGGTTTTGGCTGAAACGCGTCCCGAATTTGTAACCGACGAAGCTGCCAAAGAATGTTTGTCAGTGATGAACGGCAAGCCGCTTGAATACGCTTACGGTTTGGAAACGACATCTGACAGAATCAGAAAAGAGTCAATCAACAAGGGATTTTCGTTTGCGCAATTTAAGAAAGCGGCTGAAATCGCCAAGCAGAACGGGATTTATACAAAAGCGTATTTGATGCTGAAACCGCCGTTTTTATCGGAAAAAGAAGCGATGGATGACATTTTAAAAAGTATTGATGAAGCTGCGCCTTACGCCGAAACGATTTCAATTAATTTATGCAATGTTCAAAACGGCACGTTTGTTGAAAAACTCTGGGAAAACAAAGAATTCCGCCCGCCGTGGCTTTGGAGTATTGTCAAAATTTTGCGCGAAGCAAAAACAAAACATCCGGATTTGTATTTGATGTCCGATCCGGTCGGTGCCGGCGCCAAACGCGGTCCGCGCAACTGTAAAATTTGCAGCAGAGATGTTGCCGATATGCTGAGAGAGTTTTCAATTACACAAGATATAAAATCACTTGACACAGTCGATTGCGACTGTAAATTACTTTGGGAAAAAGAATTGCTTTTAGATGATGTGACATTCGGCGCACCGATTTTGGAATAAATAAGAAGCAAGAAATGAAGGAAAGGAGAAGAAGGAAGGAGAAAAAATGTCACAGAAGAAGATTTTTGAAAAGAAGATGTCGACTGATAAAGAAGGCAGACGTTTCGCAACGCCTGAGCCGGTTGCAAAATACAGAGCAGCGCGCCTGACCTGTAATACGATTGCCGACATCAGCTGCGGAATCGGCGGTCAGACAATTTATTTCGCTCAGCGCTGCAAGCATGTTTACGCGGTTGAAATTGATGCGCAGAAACTGGAATATGCTAAAGAAAACTGCGCTAAGTTCGGCCTTGATAATGTTACTTTCATCTGCGGCGACGCGCTTGATCCTGCCGTGATTGCACAGATCCCGAAAGTTGATATTGTATTTTCGGACCCGGCCCGCCCGCCCGAAGAGGAAATGCGGCAAGTTGACAGTCTGCGTCCGGGAATTCCGATGGTGATGGAAGCGTACGCTGATAAAACAGAAAATTTCGCGTTTGAAGCACCGCCGCAAATGCCTCCCGAGCGCGTCGATTTTGACTGTGAAAAAGAATACATTTCTCTTAACGGACAATTGAATCGGTTGACACTTTATTTCGGCAAAATCAAGCGGTACAATAAAATTGCTGTCTCTCTGCCCGACGGGAATGCAATGGTGGACGCACCTGTTGAGCTGCCGCCGATGGTTGAATCCGATAAACCGATGCTTTTCATGTTTGAGCCGGATCCGGCAGTCATTGCCGCAGGTCTTCTCAATGAGTTGGTTGATGATATGATCAAAGCGACAGTCGGTCATGTACGTGTCATGAAAATTGACAAGAAGAGAACGCTTTTGACGGCGGATTTGCTGACAGTGAATCCGATGAACAAGAATAATTTCATTGTTTTAAGAACGATGCCTTTTGATTCTGAAAATGATTATGCTGAAATCAATGAGTTCTTCAAAAAGAGCAATGTCGGTAAAGTAACCCTTCGCGGAAGCATTGACCCGCAGGATTATTGGGGCATTCGCAATCAATTGGAAGCAGATCTTGACGGCGCTAAAAAAGTTCATTTGTTTTTGAAAGAGCAGGAATCGGGTCAAAAAGAAGCAATTCTTTGCGAACTGATTTATGAGTGAAATAAATTCCAAAATTATATAAAGAGAAAGAATTTACGAATAACTTATAAATTATTGAAAGAAAAGAGAGGGTCTTTCATGACAGAAACAAAGAAAACAGATATTTTGGAAAAGGGCGCGATCATCCAGCGCGATGGTGAAACTTACGCGATTGCGCCGCACACGCCTGCCGGATTACTCACGCCTGAAATTATGAGAAACATCGCTGATGTTGCCGAAAAATACAATTTGGCGGCGATTAAAATTTCATCATCGCAGCGAATCGTTTTGGTCGGGTTGAAAGAAGAAGACATTGACAGCGCGTGGGCGGACTTGAACATGAAACCCGGCTCCGCCATCGGCATTTGTGTCAGAAGTGTTCGCGTCTGTCCGGGAACAACATTCTGCAAGCGCGGCAAACAGGATTCAATGAGCTTAGGCTTGAAATTGGATGAGAAATATCACGGTCTTCAGCTGCCCGCCAAGATGAAAATCGGCGTTTCGGGCTGCCCGTTTTCGTGTGCCGAATCTGCTGTTCGCGATATTGGTTTTGTCGGTGACACAAAAGGATTCAAATGTTATGTCGGCGGCAGCGCAAGTGCAACACCGCGCATCGGCGATTTGATTGCCGAAGAATTAACGGAAGAGCAGGCGCTTGAACTGGCGGAAAAAATAATTCAATATGCCAAAGAGAAAGGCTCTAAAAAGAGACTCGGTCGATTAATTGAAGAAATCGGTCTTGAAACTTTCAAACAAGAAGCGGGAATCTAAACCGCTTTTCTTTTTTATTTTTTGATTTAAACACGCATTGTTTGTATTTGCTGCCGGCGCCGCACGTGCGAACAGCTCCATTTTTTCAAAAATAATATAAAACCGAGAGGTAGTTTTTCATCTTTTTTTTATTAAATGCACCTGCCGAACGCAAGAATAATTACCACTTGGAGTCAGGTTTTAGTTTCCATATGGGTTGAGATGTTTGTTTCCGGTTGGGGTCAGGTTGCCGTTTTGCAGTGGGAGGGAGATGTTTACTGAAAAATCGCGTCGCGATTTTTAGCGGCTGCCGCTGCTGACTGCAAAACACCACGCATGCGAGCTGCTTCAATTTTTGGAAATAAAATAAAACCGCAGATATTTTTTTTGTTTTTTATCATTTTACTTTTATCTGTTTCATTTAAAATTTTAAACAAATATATATCAAAGGGCTTCCTTTTTTTAAATATGACACTTCTTGATAATATCTCAAAACACGAAGAGATAGATAAAAAAGGAACAAAACCAAATCCGACAGACATCTCGGAACTTTTAAAAGCAGTCGGTGCAGACGCTTACTTAATGCACGGCGCGATGCACGACAGCGATATTTACTATGCGACGCGCTTCTTGGCGTCCGACCCGTTTTCTTACTTGCTGACAGCGACCGGAGATGAAACACTTTTGATTTCCGACATGGAAAAGGGGCGGGCTGAAGTCGAATCACGCATACCGAATGACAAAATTAAAACAACTTCCGACTACAAATATCGGGAAATCGCGAAAGAGAAAAAGAACGCAGATTTGGCTTACGCAATCGTTTTAAAAGAAATGATGACGGAAAAAAACATAAAAACCGTAGCGGTTTCGTATGATTTCCCCGCCTATTTTTACAGCGCGCTTCAAGATGAAGGGATCAATATCGTTTTAATGAAATCACCGTTTGAAAAAGCAAGATCAGCCAAAACGCAGGAAGAGATTGAAAAGATTGCCCAGTCTCAAAAAGCGGCGGAAGCGGCAATGACAGCAGCAATTGAAATGATTCGGGCAGCGTTGCCGGATGACACAGGCAGCGGAAAATTGATTTATGACGGACAAGTACTGACCGGAAAAACGGTTTTGCAGGAAATTGCCGCCGTTTTGATGAAAAATGACTGCGCCGATGATGAAACAATTGTTTCCTGCGGTCCCGACAGCGCTGACCCTCACGGCAAAACTTACGGCGCACTTTACGCAAATCATCCGATTGTGATTGATATTTTTCCGCAGCACAAATACAGCCGCTATTTCGGAGATATGACAAGAACCGTAATCCGCGGCGAGGTTTCGGAAGAACTGATCCGAATGTACGATGCAGTCAAAAATGCGCAGGAAATCGGTGTTGAAACGGCAAAACCAGGCGCAACTTGTGCCAATGTTCATAATGCAGTTTGTGATGCGCTGGAGGCTGCCGGATATGACACTTACAGAAGCGGATCCAAAGTCGGTTTCATTCATACGACCGGGCACGGTGTCGGTTTGGACATTCATGAAATGCCTTCCGTCTCGGAAAACGCGCATGTTTTGGTTCCAGGAAATGTCATTACGATTGAGCCGGGACTTTATTATCCGGGCGTCGGCGGCATTCGTATTGAAGATACGGTTGTGATTACAGAAGACGGCTGCAGAAATTTGAATACGCTGCCGAAAATCTTTGAGATATGATTTTAAAAGAAAAAGAGCATTTAGAATAATCACTTTCAAGTTTATTAAATCAAATAGGGAATCTTAATTATGACAAAATCAGAAATAAATCAAATCAATACGGAAGAAGTTCTGGACAAATACAGAGCGGCCGGCAAAATTCATCAGCAGATTATGAAAGAGGCGCGTGACAAAATCAAAGTCGGCATGAATGTTTATGAATATGCCCGCTTCATTGACGAGCGCATTATTGAACTCGGCGGCGGATCGGCTTTTCCGGTCAATATTTCAATGAATGAAGAAGCAGCTCATGATACCCCTCTTTTTAACGATCCGCGTGTTTTCGGCGAAGATGTCGTAAAGATTGATGTCGGTGTCCATGTTGACGGCTACATTGCCGACGGTGCGATGACAATTGATCTTTCCGGAAAATATGACGGTTTGGTCAAAGCAAGTGAAGAAGGTCTGAAAGCCGCGATTGACACTGTCAAAGCCGGCGTGACAACGCAGGCAATCGGCGCGGCGGTTGAAGATACGATTACGAGTCTCGGCTTTAATCCTGTCAGAAATTTGATGGGGCACGGATTGTCGCAATACACTTTCCATGATGAGCCGTCTGTTCCGAATATCAATCACCCGGGATTCAATACAGTTCTTCGAGTCGGCGACACGATTGCCATCGAACCGTTCGCGACAGACGGCGAAGGTTTTGTTGAAAACGGCAGCATTAAAGAAATTTATTCTCAGATCAAAATGAAACCGACCCGCGTTCCGTTTGTCAGAAAAGTCTTAAACCAAATTCAGGAATTTAACGGACTTGCTTTCGCAAAGCGCTGGCTGGAAAGCGACAAACTTGACCTGGCGATGATTCAATTGGAAAGAGAAGGTATTATCACCTGCTACCCGGTACTTGTTGAAGTGTCGGGCGGCTTTGTCGCTCAGTCCGAACACACACTTATTGTGACGGAAGACGGCTGTGAAGTGACAACACGCGGCTGAATAAACAAACACCGCAAGAATAAACAGCAACAATGACAGCAGCAACACTAACAAGAGGCAAAGAATGATTTCAGAAAAGTTGGATATTGACGGGAAAGAATTTGACGCTTTTTCGATTGCATTAAAACCGGCGCCGTTTCTTTTGATTCGTTCGGCCGATAAATCGTTTTTAGCCTGCGGTTTTTTAGATATTGCCGCTGCTGATGGTTTGTCTGCCTGTGCCGCCAATGTCAAAGGCGTAAAAACGTTTGATGATATGCTGGCGGCGTCTGTTGTTGCTGTTACAAAAGAAGCGGAAAAGAAAGGTGTTCATGTAGGGATGACCGGAAAAGAAGCGCTTTTGAAATTTTAACGCTGGATTAAACAGAATTAAAACACTGAGAATTATGTCTTTTACGGATGCGTTTCGGGAAAAAGACGGCGCGGTTTTTATTGATTTGGAAGTGACGCCCGGCTCAAAAGTGATTCAAGTGCCGAGCGGCTACAATGAGTGGCGCAAGCGGATTGAAGTTAAAATTACGCAGGCGGCGCAAAAAGGAAAAGCGAACGAGCAAATCATTGAAGAAATGGCGGCGCTTTTTAATGTTTCTTCTTCTCGTGTTTCGATTGACAACGGGATGACGAGCTCAAAGAAAACTGTTCGCGTTGACGGCGTTTCTTTAGAAGTTGTTCAAGGGATTTTGGAAGCGAAATTGAAAGAATGAAATGCCTTTTTGCTATTTTATTGTCGGCGGTCGCGCGTGAGCTGCACCAATTTCAGCGAATTTTCAAAAAGATACATTCGTACCCATTAATTTATGAAAAAGCGCTTTGATTTACATTGTGAATATCTATTACTTTCATTAATTACTGCAATCTGCTTCCTATATGCAATCTGCTTTCCATATGCATCTGCTCATTTTTAGAGTATTCCGTTCGCTGGCGCGAACGTGCCATATTTACCTAACCGATTCTGTTTGCCACTGTTACCTTACCGATTCTGTTTGCCGCTGTTACCTTGCCGATTCCGTTTACTGCTGCAAGCTGCCAACAGCCGCCGCACGTGCGAACCGCACAAATTTTTCAAATTGCTGAAAATCAACCCTCGTTTTTCAACGACAAAGGAAACAATATTATTATCGGGAATCATTATGAAACGCGAGAATCTATGAGAAGAGAAACTGCAACAGATCGGGACATAATTGCGCTGGAAGCAATTGAATCTGTTTTGGAAGAATTGAGAGGAAATAACGCTGACTTTGACGGCGATCAGGGTCAAGGACAAACGGCGACCGATTCTTTTTTAATCATTGTCGAAGGCCGGCGGGATGTTTCGTCTCTTCGAAATCTCGGAATTGCCGCCGATATTTATCCTTGCGCCAACAAACCGGTCGCCGCTTTTTGTGAAAATATCGCGGAAAAGAAAAAGAAAGTCATTATTCTGACGGACTGGGACAGAAAGGGCGGCATTTTAGCGGCGCGGCTGGAAGAGCAATTCAAAAATCTGGATGTGCCGTTTGATATGACGCAGCGGGAAAAGCTTCTCTATTTTACGAAAAGGGAGATCAAAGATGTTGAAAGTTTATATTCCCACGTTGAAAAATTGAACAACCTCGTTCACGTTCATCAAGATTTTGAAAAAAGAGATGAAAGAAATGAGGAATAAAGAAAAGAAATGAGTAAATTAAAAATTCGGATCCGACTTTTGAATCGGACTCGAACTTTGAATGAAAGTAATTGTATGAAATATTGAATTGTGTGGAAAAGAGAAACGAACCATTCGGTTTGTTATTGATTATCAGAAGAATAGAATTATAGAATCGCGTTTTATTCGTTTTTACGAGCTTGAGGGCGGTGCTGCGATGTCAACCACCGGACCTTCGGGAGCGTCCATTTTAGAAACAGTAAGTAAATTGCCTTTGCGTTCAATCAATGTCGCTTCTGTGACTTTAAATTGATTGATGCCGTCTTTGCTTTTATGGACAACAAGAAGTTTTTGTCCTTTCTCGGAATCATTGCCGAATTTTTGAACCATGTTTGTAACAACTTGTTCAAACTCAGAATAGATGAGAATTTCCGTCTTATTCGCCGATTTACGAATACTGCCAATCGGCTCAACCGTCAATAGCATACTTTTTTGCCAACCCAAATGATTTCAAATTGATTTTGAATAATTTTCTTATTCGATAATGCTAAACAACACAAACTCGAACAAAATCGTCAACCAAAACGATTCTTTATTCGTTATTAGTCGATAAACAATACACATGTATATAATCGTATCGTTAACTGACGATGTGAATTTAGAGAGTAA
This sequence comes from Methanimicrococcus sp. OttesenSCG-928-J09, assembly GCA_030266245.1. GTDB lineage: Archaea > Halobacteriota > Methanosarcinia > Methanosarcinales > Methanosarcinaceae > Methanimicrococcus. The sequence continues at coordinate 526 of JAJDHP010000027.1, read as the reverse complement.
ACAATAAGAAGAGAAGGTTTACATTCAAACAAAATCCGAACTTTAATTTCAAGTGCAATTGAACCGATAAATCAATTTGAAAGATGAGTTGGAAAAAACACAGAAATTAGAAAACCAAAGATTGTAATTAAAATTCGTGTAAGATTTGATATTCAAAGGACTAAAAATTGTCGAAAAAATGAGAGATTGTCGAAGACGAAAAAAAGAAAAGAAAAAAAAGAAAGGAAAGGAAAGAGAGAAGAGAGAGAAAAAGAAAAGAAAATCAAGATGATTTTCGATTCCATTCATTCATATTATCGTTTTTTCAGTTAATCTCTCAATTGCTTTCAATTTTTCAATCGCTTCCGATTTATTTTTCGGGAGAATAGTATTCCCTGACTTCATAAGCAGCTGTTTGCGGCGGCATGCTGGTCTGAACGATCCAGTTGCCGTAAATGCTGACATGAGTTCCGGCTTTGACATTTGACATATTCATATAGAACTGTGTATCTTCGTCGCAGTTGAAAATCATGGTTGAATTGTTTTC
>JAJDHP010000026.1 GCA_030266245.1 Methanimicrococcus sp. OttesenSCG-928-J09 | reverse complement strand
CCGTCAAATTGTAAGACTTTTTGTTCTGGATTTGAACGCGAATCAAATAGCAGAACTAACAGATCTGAATCGTTTAACAATCCTAAGATATCTTATGGCAATCCGCGAGCGGATTGCCGGATTCTGCGAAGCAGAATCCCCTTTTCAAGGTGAGATTGAAGTAGATGAATCTTACTTTGGTCCACATCGTGTAAAAGGAAAGAGAGGGCGCGGTGCCGGTCACAAGACGATCGTTTTCGGATTAGTAAAACGACAAGGGAAAGTGTATACCGAAATTGTTCCGGATTGTTCCAAATCAACGCTGCAATCAATCATAAGGGGAAAAGTGGATCCGGAAAGCATTATCTATTCAGATAAATGGAAAGGATATGATGGATTAGTTGATATTGGATATGATAAACACTATCGAGTGGATCATGGAAAAGATGAGTTTGTAAATGGGAAAGCCCATATTAATGGGATTGAAGGATTCTGGGGATTCGCCAAAACCAGGATGAGTAAATACAGAGGGATTGATAAAAAGTATTTTTATCTTTATTTAAAGGAATGTGAATTTAGGTATAATTATAGGAATGAGGATTTATATCAAAAAATCTTAAAGATTGTAAGAGAAAATCCTCTATTCTAGACCTGACCCTTTCGTTTTTATTTCGTTTTTATTTCTTCTTTTGAAGATTTCCGTTCCGATCAATTTCACCTTTGTAAATACGTGATGTTGATATCGGAATCGTATCTTCCGCCAAAACAAAATCAACTTCCCGAATCTGTAATTCCGGTAAATTATTCGAGCGGCGAATTTCATTAATTTTATCGGCGCCGGCCCGCGTTTCAGGTGAAACTACAATAACATCAAAATCGTCGGAAACCGCCGGACCGAACGGGTCTTCCAATTTTGTAATTAAATAATTATCTTCAGACAAACCTGTAAAATCCGCATTTTTAAGAAGAGAAGAAATGAAATGATTCAGTTCGCGTTCGCGGGAAATATAATCTGAAACAGTATGGCTTTTACTGCCGGCCATTTCATCAGAAGTCAGACCGATATGAACAAGATTGCTGTCGCTGTTGCTGCCATCTTCTTCTAAAATCCGAAAAGCTTCCTTAATCAGTTCGGAATGACCGGCGTGCAGCGACTCAAATGTTCCGCCTAAAACAACTCTGACCATAAACGAAAAACGGCACGCGGGATTATTAAGTTTTTGGCATTTTCGTTCTCATTTTCATTTTTATTCTTAATGAAAAAATAGAAACCGAAAAAATTTAAAAAAATTGAAATAGAACGCATTGGAATACGAAGTAGATTTAAAAAAAGAAAAGGAAAGAACAAAAAGAAAAGAAAAAAGAACCGGAAAAAAGTTGAAAAGAATTTAAAAGGGTTTAAAAAAGACTCAAAAATGTTAGAAAAAAGTTGAAAAATGAACAGGATTTAGAATTAAACGATTGAAAATGATGCCGCTTGTATCTGCTGAACCTTAAAAACCGAATACTTTCACATCGCTTACTGCGGCTATTTATAAAAAATAAGTGTTCTTGGGATTACAATGCACCCGTAACATGATTAACGATTAAAAAGAATCATACTTATAAAAATAAAACATTCATTGAGAAAATTAAAAAAAGATTAACTGTGCATCTGTAGGAGAAATTAAAATGGCTGAATTACTTTTAGAAGATCTTCCCGGCGTCGGACCGGCAACCGCTGAAAAATTAAAAGACGCGGGTTTTACAACAATTGAAGCCGTGGCCGTCGCATCACCGGCAGAACTCGGCGCAACCGCCGAAATCGGCGAATCTACCGCTGCGAAAATCATTAACGCTGCCCGCCAGGCTGCCGACATCGGCGGTTTTGAAACGGGAGACATGGTCTTTGAAAGACGCCAGCACATCGGAAAAATCAAAACAGGATGTACAGAATTTGATGAGATGATGGGCGGCGGTATTGAAAGTCAATCTATTACAGAAATTTACGGTGAATTCGGATCCGGTAAAACACAAGTGGCTCACCAGTTAGCAGTTAATGTTCAGCTTCCCGAAGAAAACGGCGGCCTGAACGGATCAGTCATTATTATTGACACAGAAAACACATTCCGTCCCGACAGAATTCAGCAGATGGTCGAAGGCAAAGCCAACGAACTCGGCATCGAACTGAATTATGAAGATTTCTTAAAAAATATTCACGTTGCAAGAGCGTTTAATTCAAACCACCAGATTCTTTTAGTGGACTCCGCCATGGATTTGGCAAACGAATTAAAAGATTCCGACAAACCGGTTAAGCTTTTGATTGTCGACTCATTGACAGCGCATTTCAGAGCAGAATATATCGGCCGCGGAACACTCGCCGACCGCCAGCAGAAATTAAACAAACACCTGCACGCGCTTCAGCGTTTCTCAAACTTACACAACTCTGTCGTTTTAGTCACAAACCAAGTGATGTCAAAACCAGATGCCTTTTTCGGCGACCCGACAAAACCCATCGGCGGACACATTATCGGTCACACGGCAACATTCAGATTATACATCCGTAAATCCAAAGGCGACAAAAGAGTTGTTAAATTGGTTGACTCCCCGAACCTTCCGGAAGGCGAAGCTGTTTTGGCAGTTACCCGAGACGGAATTGTGGATGCCTGATCCGATTCATTCATTTTTTGAAAGAAACAGAAAAACAATTTGTTTCTTTCATCTTAACACCTTTACTTTTATTCTGTTACTTTTCGTCTGTTACTTTTCGTCTGTTACGCTTCTTTTTTTACACTTTTATCCTTTTCAGATTCAATCGATATCGTTTCTCAAAATCCTGCATATCTTTTATATAATTCGGATTCCAATCAAAGAACACGATGTCACCGGAAGAACTTGCATTATTTCCTTTTTTGGCGGAAGCTTCGGAATACATTTCGAGTCAGGAAGTTACTCTTGAAGATTTAGTAACCGGACGCGCATTCCGAATCGCAAGGAGCCGCGGGGACGAACGTGTGATGAATTCGTTTTTTAAAGAAAAAACGCAGGAATCGGACGAAGAAACAGATGACAGAAACGAAGAAGAAATTCCGACTTTCGGCAGCGAAGGAGAAGTTCTGTCTGAAATCTTATCTTATCCTTATGCGCGCATTTTAGTTTCTTGTTTAAATGAACCGGCTTTTACACGGCGGTATGCTTTAACAGAAGCGAAAAAAGCTTCATTCATTTTAAAAAGAATAAGCAATACCGACATTGATTTTCTTTTGGACTTTGGAAAAGATTTCGGCATAGAAGCCTCCGAAAATAATGGTCAGGTTCAAATTTATTTTTCAGATTATATCCGCTATTCGCTTTCAATGAAAGATATTTCCTGGAAATTAGTAAACCGTCATATCGATCACGGATACATAACAATCAGGCGCGATGAATTCATTCGTCTGATGCAGGAAGCGATTCGAAAAAGAATTGAAAGTTCTTTGCCGATTCCCGAAATTCCGGACAATATTCGGGAAGCGTGTGCCGCTCAAGTCGAAGAATTGAAAGCAAAATATGAAGAGCAGCGTCAAAATCTCGGCGACGCAGATTTAGGCGAAGTTGATTTTACCATGTTCCCGCCCTGCATTAACAAAGCTCTCGCGAATGTCAGAGAAGGTGTAAACCTCGCTCACTCTATGCGTTTTGCGATGGTTTCGTTTTTATTAAATGCCGGACTTCCCGTCGATGAAGTCGTCAACGTTTTTAATATATCACCTGACTTCAGCGAAGAAAAAACACGTTATCAAGTTGAACATATTGCGAATAATCAATACAAAACACCCTCCTGCGCCACAATGCAGACATACGGCAACTGTTTCGGTAAAGACAATATGTGTTCCAAAATCCGCCATCCGCTCGGTTATTACAGCGCCTTGAAATTCCTCGCAGCAAAACGCAGAGAAGAAGAGGAAAAGTATGGAAAGGATGAAGAAGCAGGGAAAGCAGAAACAAAGACTGAATCAATTGAAGCCGAAAAATCAATTTAATTTAAATATTACGATTCCGGCAAAAAAGAAATTTATAAATATAAAGGAGTTTATCTGATTAATTGTTGTACAATTTATTGTACAGTTTGTTGTACAAGATATTATACAACAAACCAATACAATGTTCAATGTATAATTCATTGTGCAAAGCATTTCCCTTCTGCAGTAAATCAAATATGAACTATTAAATGATTTAATTGAAGATTTTTCAAGAATAAATTTAAAGTAAAATTAAAAACCACAACAGAGAATGAAAATATGTTGGCTGTAAACTATTCGACTGTCAGAAGTAATTTTAAGACATATTTAGATCAAGTAAATGACAAAGCAGAACCTATTATTGTGACACGCAAAAATAAAAAAGATGCTGTTTTAATGTCACTTGAAGAATACAATAAAATGATAGAGGAGCAAAAAAAATTGAGAAATGAAACTTATTTAAAAAAACTGGATGAATCAATTCAACAAATAAAAGAAGGAAAAGTTGTTACCAAAACACTTGAAGAATTGGAAGAAATGATTTCAAAAATGTAAATGGATTAAAAATGAAGGTGATATTTTCCGAGAAAGGATGGGACGAATATCTGGAACTTCAAAAAAACAATGAAAAACAAATGCTTCAAAAAATCAATGAATTGATTAAAGAAATTCAAAGAAAAGGAATTTCAAATGGCATCGGCCATCCCGAACCATTAAAACATCAATATTCAGGTTGTTGGAGCAGAAGAATTACTCAAAAACACCGTTTGATTTACAAACTTGACGAAAGCCAAAATGTTATAATCATTTCATGTCAAGATCATTATGATTAAAATGAGAATCAAAAGTGGAATAGAACCTCCCACGTTTTGAAGGACCGAGAAAATTAAAAATATTATATTTTTTCTTTTTGCTAAAATTATTTTCATTCATTATTGACAACATTTCATTTTCTCTATTTCATTTTCTCTTATTCATTCTGCACTTTTCAACAAAATCCGCAATCGGAAATGATCCCGGATGCATTTGCATATATCCTGCCAAAACATTGTATTCGTGCAAACCGTCTTTTTTATCCGCGATTCCTTTGCCGCGAAGCATTTCATACGCAAACTTTGAATCTTTGGCAGGATTTGTGATGGAATAGTGGAATTCGTGGGCGCGGATATTTTTCGTTCCGAATTCGGAGGACAGCGGCTTAGCTTCGGCGTAACCGAGTCCTTGAAGCTTTTTTGTAATTTCAGATTCGGCGGGAAGTATGCCGGCCATTTTGAATGTACCGTCAGCGGTTGTATAGGATTCGCAGAGATAAGAAAGCCCGGCACCTTCGCCAAGCATCGGAATTCCGTCGGCGGCTAAATCTTTTAATTTTTTAGTAGCGGCAGATTCGGAAAGTTTTTGGATATGGAATTCGGGATATCCGCTCGGGAAATAATAACCGTCCGCTTCGGGCAGTTCGCCTTCGGTCGGGCTGAAAAAGATAACTTCGGCGCCGGCTTGTTTGAGCGCGTCAACCATCGCCGGATACAGGAAACAGAATGCAGGTTCACGGGCAACGGCAATTTTTACGTCCGTCTCTGGAGATTTAATTTCCGGCGGCACAGGGCGTTCTTTTTCATAATCGGCGGCGATTTGAAGCATCAAATCGATGTCCATATTTTCTTCAACAAAATTTGCCAGCTGAGTGAAATCCAAATTGTCTTCTTCCGGCAGATGAAGACCCATATATCTTTCAGGAACGGTGATGTCGGGATTTCTCGGAAGCGCGCCGACAATCGGAATTTTACCGTCCAATGCACCTTTGATGAGATCCAAATGTCTGGGACTGCCGATCTTGTTGAGGATGACGCCGGCGATATGAACGTCGGGGTCGAATTCGGCGAATCCTTTGAGCATCGCGGCGACGCTGCGGGACATACCATGCGTGTTGATGACTAAAAAGACGGGAACATCAAGTGTTTTGGCAACGTGGGCGGCACCTGAAATTTCGGTAGAATCCATGCCGTCAAATAATCCCATGACGCCTTCGACGATTGAAATGTCAGATCCTTCAGACGCGCGCATGTATTGATCGACAACGCCGTCGGTTCCCATCATATAAGTATCTAAATTGTAAGAAGGGCGGCCGCTGATGACGGTGTGATAAGCAGGATCAATGTAATCGGGACCGGTTTTAAAACCCTGAACAATTTGACCGCGCTTTTTTAAAGCTGCCATCAGACCCATAGAAGAAGTTGTTTTTCCGACACCGCTGTTTGTTGCCGCAATTAAGAATCCTTTTGTCATCGTGTCACCTGAAAATGAATCATTAAATGGAATGTAATCGAAAATATGAATGGATTTTCAATGAATAGAATTTTAATGAATGTTTAATGAATGGGAACTTAAATGAATGGAAATTTAATAAAATGGTTCCTAAAAAAACTTTGTTGATTCGAACAAATAAGTATTTCCCCTAAAATAGACGGATGAAAAAATATGGAGAAATCATCGGCGAGATGACAGATTCAAAAAAGATATGCACAGAAGTAATAAAAATGATTTGTAAAAATTAATTGATTTAATTAATAATGATGATTCGATTTTTTATTCCCGATAGCTTTGTGAAATAAAAGTTATTTTTTGAAAAAACAATAAAATCTGTGCTTGTTTCTAATTTAACGTTTTTGAAATTGTACGGTACGCGCGCGGCAGACATTGATTGCCGGAACTGCGACTGCTAACTGTAACTGCTTCTATTACTGCTGCCATTGCTGCATCTATTACTGCTGCCGTTGTTGCTGCTGTTGCTGCTACTATCGCTGTTGCCATTAACTGCAGATATTCCATATGTATCAGCTCATTTTGGGAGTATTCCGTTCGCTGCGCGAACGTGACCATATTTACCTTACTGTTTCCGCTTGCTGCTGTCTGCTGTCGTTGCAGGCGGCTGCGCGCGCGAATGCATCGGGCTTGAAAAATCGCTGAAAAATGACCATCATTTTTTGGAAAAAGAAAAAAAAGAGAAGGAAAAGAAAAAAAAGAGAAGGAAAAGAAAAAAGGATTAAAGGTAACCCTTTTCTTTTAATAATTCTGCATTCAAAACGCTGGCGCCGGCGGCACCGCGAATGGTGTTGTGACCAAGCGCAACATAACGGATGCCTTCTCTGATTCTGCCGACTGAAACGGACATTCCTTTGCCCATATCTCTGTCAAGTCTGGGCTGCGGGCGGTCGGGTTCGTCACGGACAATGATCGGGTGCTTTGGTTCGGTCGGGAGGTGTGAAAGTCCGGGATCAAATTTAAGGAAAGCGTCACGAACTTGTTCGGGGGTCGGGTTTGCTTTTAAATTTGCCCAAACGGATTCAGTGTGACCGTCAATGACCGGAACACGGTGGCAGGCGGCGCTGACCTTGAAGGGCGCATTTTTGACTTCCGAGCCGTCGAATTCACCAAAAATTTTGAGAGTTTCGGTTTGGATTTTTTCTTCTTCGCCGCCGATGTAAGGAACAACGTTGTCGTAAATGGACATGGCGTAAATGCCGTTGTAGCCGGCGCCGGATATGGCCTGCATGGTTGCGACATTAATGGATTCAATGCCGAACTGGAGAAGCGGCTTTAAGGTGACGGCCATCATAATGGTCGAGCAGTTCGGATTCGTAATAATGCAGCCGTCCCAGCCGCGGTTTTTCTTTTGAACGTCAATGAGTCCCAAATGTTCGGGATTGACTTCCGGAATGGTGAGCGGCACATCTTTCTCCATGCGCCAGGAAGATGCGTTGCTGGCAACGACAAATCCTTCTTTGGCAAATGCAGGTTCAATCGTTTGCGCCAAATCAGCGGGCAGAGCGGAGAAGACAATGTCGGCATCAATCTTTTTTGGATCAATCGAAACAACTTCAACATTTTCAACCGCTTCAGGAATTTCAGTTCCGACTTTCCAATCGGCGACTTCGCCGTAAGGCTTGCCCGCGCTTCTTTCAGAAGCTGCAAGAGCTGAAATTTCAAACCACGGATGGTTGTCTAACGCCTGAATAAAACGCTGACCGACGTTGCCGGTTGCGCCTAAAACACCAACTTTAATCTTTGCCATTTTGAGAACCTCTCTTTCAAATTCACAATTAATAGTGTATAATAAAAGTAAATACGGCTAATAAAATTGAAGGGATTATTAATGTTTCGCTGAAAGTTGCAAAACGGAGGCGGTGCGCGCGAACGGCGTCAATTTCAAAAACTTTTCAAAAACAAGACCGTTTTTGAGAAATAAGAAAAATGAAATTCAAATTTTCAATTAATCAATCCGAAAAACAAGACAAGAGATAAAAAAACCAAAGAGAAGAAACAAATTAGTAAAATAAATGAAAAACAAGAACCGTTAAAAAACGGTTCGAAAAAGAAAAATCAGCTTTCTGTAATTGCTTCTGCCGGGCATGCATCAATGCAGGCGCCGCATTCGGTGCATGTTGCTTTGTCGATAACGGAAACACCGTCGTCGTTCAAAGAAATAGCGCCGGACGGGCAGTCGTCAACACAAATTCCACAGCCTGTACATTCACTGACATTAACCATCGGTAACATAATTATCCTCCCTAAAAGCCGGAAAGCAGGAATCCCCTGATTTCAGCGTTATTGTTATTTTTTAAAAACAGAACAGAAAAATACCCTCTCTTCGATTCTGTCAACTTTTACGAATTAATTTTCGTGAACGCATCGCATTCAACAATTCAAGAAGGGCTAAAATGTATATAATATTTTCGCGAAAAACTGTCCGCCAATCACATTTTTAAAGGCGCGGCGAAAATATAAAGTCGTGTGAAAAACTTTTGAGAAAGCAAAAAATTGAAAACAAAATACAGGCGAAATTGCCTGTATCAAAAAATAATAGATGCAATGTAAGATGAGTATTACAATTAGCTGCAATTAACTGCAATTAGCTACATTAACTGCATTAATTACAATTACAGTGTGATTGCCGCAACCGGGCAAACATCAATGCAAGCGCCGCATTCGACACAAGCATCTGCATCAACTGTAGAAAGACCTTCAGCATCTAAACTGAGCGCTTCGGAAGGACATTCGTCAACACAAAGACCGCATCCGGTACATTCATCCCTGTCAATTCTTACTGCCATGATTTTTTCCTCCTAAATATAATGGTGAGAAATAGATTTAGATTTGATTTTGTTAAAAAGAAAAATTAAGTATAATCCAAATTTTCCGTTTTTGATATGAATGAAGTATTTCGTTTTTCAAAACAACATTCACTAAACAAATGAACAGATTTTAAAATATATAACCTTTAAGACAAACAAAGCAAGCTGTTTGTTAATTATAATCAATTATTTGTAAAAACGGGATTCGGTTTTTTGATACAAATAAAAAAATGAAGCGGCTCGCGCGCGATGAGGACGGCGGCAATAATAGCCGGCAGCGATGGAGATAATAGCAGAGATGACGGCAGCAAAAATCGCGAAGCGATTTTTTAAACACCTCCCTCCCACTGCAAAACAGAAACCTGAACCAAATGGAAATTGGCACCTCCCTCCCACTGCAGAACGGAAACCTGAACCAAGTGGAAATTGGCACCTCACCCCGCTGCAAAACAGAAACCTGAACCAAATGGAAATTGGCACCTCACCCCACTGTAAAACGGAAACCTGACTCCAATCGGCAACAAACACCTCACCCAAGTGGAAAACCGCCCACCCACTGCCCATTATTTTTGCATCCTGCAGGCGAATAATAATAAAAAGATAAGAAAAGAGCTGCATTTGAATTTAATTTCCGAGCAATTAAATTTTGCAGCGATTTATTTTGTATTTTATTTTTTCTCATTGACAAGAAAATCAAATCTTTTGCCGGTATCCAAATTCAGACCGATGGAAAAGAAACAAACGCCGCCGCCTTCGACATGAACACGATGCGTTTTCCAGTCGCCGACGGGTCGGCAGAATAAATTAATCCAAAGACAGCGATCGCCTTTTTCGTTTGTAAACGGTATGTATTGGCGATAATAATGCTCAAGCTCTATGAAAAGATCTGTTTGCGCCCAATTTGATGCCGGATTTTCCGCCATGAATTGAATGAAATCTTCCGACCGCTTTTCATTGAAAACAGAAACGGCTTTTTCCAGGAGAGGTTCCGAAGCTTTAAATTCATCAGTGTCCGCACGCCGTTCACTGCTTTGCAAGCGGTATCGAACAGGCAGCTCGGAAAACGGCAGAATTGTGGATTTAGAATCTGAAATCATTGCAGTCACCAAAGAAGATATTCGATTTATTTAAACGCCGACTGACGGCTCGGAAAGTCCTTTTTCAGTTACAAGAACCTTATCGATACGCGCCGAATCCATATCAACAACTTCAATTTCAAAATGAAGCCAATCAAATTTGTCGCCGGCGATCGGGATTTTACCGAGTTTGTCCAAAATCATACCGCTGAGCGTATTGTAAGCGTATTCGTTGCGGAAATCTTGGAGCTCAAAGTATTCCAAGAAGTCATAGAAGGGAAACTGTCCGTCAATCAGCCAGGAATCCGGTGATCTTTGAATGATTTCATATTCTTCATCGGAAGAACGTGCTGAAACATCGCCGACAAGCGCTTCAAAGATATCATTAATTGTCACCAAACCCAATATGCTTCCGAATTCGTCAGTGATAAGCGCATATTGATTTTTCTCTTCTTTAAAATGCTCAAGAACGGAAAGAATTGTCATATTTTCCGGCAGGAAATTGACAGGCTGCATCACATTTTTCATGCTGAATGAAGGATTATCGATTTCAGCGATAAGAATCTTGACTTCCAAAACGCCGACAATATTGTCAAGATCGCCGTCAATGACGGGATAAACGGAATACGGTGTTTCTTTTATCGTTTTCAAAACTTCCGGCTGAGATGCGGAAACATCAATGCAGACGATATCATTTTTATGCGTCACCAATGAACTGATTTTACGGTCGTCTAAACTGAAAATACGTTCAACCAAATCCTGTTCGGTCACATCAATCGCTCCGCCTTCAATTCCTTCCTGAACAGCGGCAATAACATCTTCTTCTGTTGTCGCCGGTTCGTAGGGTTTGATTCCGAGAATTTTACCGACCAAATTGGCTGAGCCGTTGATAATCCATGAAACCGGAGACAATAATTTAGAAAGCAGATTCATCGGTCGGGAAATAATGCTTGCAACAAATTCCGGACGTGAATACCCGATTTTTTTCGGGATCAGTTCGCCGAGAACAATCAGGAAATAAGTAATCAGCAGAACGACAATCAAAGCTGCCAGCGGTAAAGCGTAAGGCGCCAATATTTCAAATTTGGAGAGAAAAACGGCTAAGTCGCCGGATAAATTAATCCCGGAATAAATACCGAGAAAAACACCGATAACAGTGATGCCGATTTGAACTGTTGATAAAAATCGGGACGGGTCTTCAGCCAAATCAAGTGCTTTCTGAGCACCGGCTTGCCCTTTTTTAGCGGCGCTTTTCAGCCGGGATTTGCGTGAAGAGATGATTGCAACTTCTGATAAAGACAGAAGCCCGTTGATCAAAATTAAAATAAGGATGACAATAAGTTCAATATAAGCCATGATGAATCAAACCGATGCTCTTCATTTTGTCCGACTTTGCTATTAAATCTTTCTTAATAAAAACAAAACATATAAAAATAAAAAGAGAAGCGAAAAAAATCAAAAAAGAAAGGAGCGAATGCACCTTCCTCAATTACTCAATTTCGTTTCCAGTGCCATTTTCATTGCCGTTTTCATCGGTTTCAGAACATCCCCTAATTCTCTTTGTTTCCATAAACGGTTTGCCGCGTACGAGATAGAAATACCCGACAAAGGAAACAATAAGTGCTCCGATGGTGTCCACAATCAGATCTTCCATTGTGTCAATGATAGCTGCATCCTGATAAGCGGGATTTCCGGTCAGATATGCTGCTGCATCTTCATTCCAGCATTGCATTGTTGTTTCGAACAGCCAGTCCATTGTGTATTCGGCAATTTCCCAAAGAGCGCCGATGGCGACCGCAAATGTAAATGAGAAAAGTGCGACATAGAACGGATTCAATTTCAAAGTTGATTTTTCAGAATCGTTCAATGCAGATGTCAGCGCGAATGCGATTAAACCTAGAATAATGCCGGAAATGGTGTGAAGCATCGTGTCCCACCAGGCAAAACGGTCAAAGAAGCTGAAAGCTTGACCGAGGAAAGATCCTGCAAAGATGAAGAGTGAAATGACGATGATTAAGCGCGGGTCGACAACGAATCCCATTCTTTTTTGAACGATACCCGGAAGCGCTAAATAAATCAGCGTCGTGATGATGAAAAAGAAGTAATAGATGTTTTCCTGTAAAAGGTCGTCAATTGTGACGCCGTCTTCTAATCCGACAAAGATTTGTAAAGCGATCAAAGCGATACTTGCCAATAAAACAAACATAACGAAATAGCGTATATAGCGAGAGATTTTTGGTTCCACTACGCCGGACGCATATTTCTGAGAAGTTTCACACTTTTCAGTTTTTGTATTTTTCCCCATTCTGACTGCCTCTTCAATTAATTCAAAATTCAATAATTGATAGAGTATAACCTGTTTCATGATATAAATGTCTTAATGATACTGGAATCAAAAAACAATAGAAAATAGGAGGATAATATAAATATATTAGAGAACATAATTAAATTCGAAATATTATATAATTAAACCCGATTAAAAATAATTGGAAATAAAAGAGGAATCAAAATGAGTTACAAAAGAGAATCACCTGAGAAAATTCAGTCTTTGATGAATGAAAAAGATGTCATTTTAATTGATGTCAGATCTGCCCAGGAAATAAAATCGGACGGCTGTATTTCAAAATCGTTAAATATTGACATCCGCGGTTCTGATTTTGAAGATAAATTAAAGGCGCTTGATAAAACCAAAACCCTTGTTCTTTACTGCCGTGCCGGCAACCGTTCGGCAACCGCTGCTCAGGAAGCTATCGACTGCGGCTTCACCGATGTTTATATGATTGAAGGCGGAATTACCGGCTGGAAATCAAGAGGATTGAGTGTTGAAAAGTAAGAAAATTTCAACATTATTATTCCAATTTTTGGAACAAAATTAATTTTATACATATGAGATGAATGAGTCTTAAAAAATAAAAAAAGATATAAATAGACGCGATTCGTTTTTAGTTTTGCAGGTCGAAAGACTGTATATTACGGATGAATGCTCGCGTAATCGTAACAGAATAAGCAGAATACTGTTGTGTCTGTTATGGAATTTTCCGTTTCTGATGTTCGGAATATAGAAAACACAGAATTACCGTCTCCGTTTCCCACTGTTCGGAGTTTAAAAATAAAACTTGGGCACGGCATTCCCGTCAGCCGGCATACGGAAAAGGAAAATGCCGGCATTTCTCTTTTATAGGAGGTTTATCGGTGAGCGGATGCTTTTATTTTATATCAGATGAATTTTTTGAAAGGTTTCCTGACAAAGAATTATTAAAAAATAAAGGCATGAGAAACTCAAACGGAGGGAAAAGACCTTGTTTTTTAGCATTTGAAGATTTAGAATATTCAAATATTTCGTGGATGATCCCAATATCCTCAAAAATTGAGAAATATCAAGCCATTCAGAATTATAATTTTAAGAAAAATGGGAGATGCGATATTATCCATATTAGCAGTTTGTTGGGGAAACAAACAGCATTTGTTATTCAGAAAATGTTTCCAATAACACAAAGATATATTGAGGAAAAATACACAATCCGGAAACAGGAGAATGTGAGAATTCAAAAAGATGATGAAAAAGAGATTATAGAAAAAGCAAACCGAATTTTAATGCTTCACAAAAACAAAATACCTGTAATTACGCCGGATATCGACCATATACTAAAAAACCTAACAGAAGACATGGAATAAGTTATTTTAATCCGGCACCGCTCGCGCGAGTCACACCATTTTTTCAAAATTAAAAAAAGACAAGGTTCTTTTTTACATCCTTTTATTTTATTGTATTTTTTACATTTTCGATTCTATAAATGCACCTGCCGAACGCAAAACTAATTCCCATGTGGAATCAGGGTGCTGCTGCCAATTGGAGTCAGGTTGCTGCTGCCAATTGGAGTCAGGTGTTTACTAAAAAATCGCTTCGCGATTTTTGCGGCTGCCGCCGCATTAACTCTAACTGCAACAGACTGCCGCCGCGCGCGAGTCGCTACGTTTTTCGAAATCACAAAAAAATGACATAAGATTTTGAAAAAATCATTCTAAATCCGCATCAATGTTCTTTCTCTGGACCCATTTCTGAATTTCGCTCACGCCGACGATAAACAGATACACAATGCTCATCACAAGAATAATCGTGGCGCCGGACGGCAAATCAAACTGATATGATAAAGCCAGACCGATTAAACTTAAAACAGCACCGATAACGCTGGAATAAACCATCATCGTTTTCATGTTGTGCGAAAATTTACGGCTGATTGATGCCGGAATAGAAAGCATCGCGATAATTAAGATGATACCGACCACTTTAATCATAGCAACCGTTGCAAGCGCCAGCAGACAAAGCAGCAGTAAGTAGATTTTATCGGCAGAAACACCAACGACACGCGTATATTCTTCGTCAAAACACATCGAAAGGAATTCCTTGAAGAAAAGAACGACAACGATGAGAATAATGATGTCAATTGCAACCATCAGCCAAATATCCGCCGCGGGAACGGTGAGAATATTACCGAACAAATATGTCATCAAATCGGGTGCGTACCCCGGTGTCAGATAAATAAGAATGACACCGACCGCAACGCCGAGAGACCATAAAATACCGATTGCAGAATCTTCTGAAACTTTTGTCTTTTTGCTCAAAAAACCGAGCGCTGCCGCTGAAAAAATACTGAACGGCAAAAGACCGAGAAGCGGATTAAGACCAAGATAAAAACTGAGGCCGATTCCGCCGAAACAGGCGTGAGAAATGCCGCCGGCAATGAAAACAATCTTTTTAGTCACAACATAAACGCCGATCACACCGCAGGCGATGGATGTCAAAATCGTTGCCAAGATCGCGCGCTGAATAAATGTGTATTGGAGTGCATCAAATATTTCCAACATTATTCTGCCTCCACTGCATCTTTTTCCTCTGCATCTTTTTCATTACCGGACGAATCCGTCAGAGAAATCGGAATGTGCGTACTGCCGCAGCCGCAGGCACTTCCGTCAGCACCATGCGCATACGGATGTGTTCCGAGAACGCGGTGCGGAACGCCGTGAGCGACCAAATCGATTGAGCACCCGTAAGACGCGATAAAATCTTCGCGCGACATTTCTTTACCGTCGTGGAAAAAGAGGCGGCGATTCATGCACGCGATTTTATCCATGTGCGCCGAAACCGCGCCGACATCATGACTGATGACGATAATTGCCATTTTCTTTTTGAGTTCGGCAAGAATGCGGTAAAGTTCATCCTGCATAAAAGTGTCCAAACCGGTATTGGGTTCGTCCATCAGCAAAAATTTGGGATCGTTTGAAAGAGCGCGGGCAATAAAAACACGCTGGCGCTGACCGCCTGAAATTTCACCGATTTGTTTGTCTTTGAATTCGAGCATGCCGACCGTTTCAAGCGCTTTTTCAGCGGCTTCCTTGTCGGCTTGAGAATAACGGCGGAAAAGACCGGCGCGTTTCAGACGTCCTGTAAGAACGACTTCCATCACGCTGATCGGAAAATCATAATCATATTTGCTGTACTGCGGCACATATCCGATATACTGCCGCGCTTTTTCGGGCGGCAGACCGAATACGGAAATTTCTCCTTTGGAAATCGGGATCAAGCCGAGGACGGATTTTAAAAATGTGGTTTTACCGCCGCCGTTGGGGCCAATAATTCCGAGAATTTCTCCGGGACCGCTAATCCGAAGCGATACGTTTTCTAAAACGGTATGCGTGTCATAGCGGACCCAAAGGTTTTTGACATCCAAAACGGGCGCATTTTCATTAAAATTCGATTTTGTGTGTTGCTGCATCAGAATTCCTCAAAACCATTGCTGTTTTTTTGCTGTTTTTAAGACATTTCCTCAGCCAGAATTTGACCGACTTTTCTCATATTTTCAACATAATTTTTCGCAAGCGGATCAATGACATAAACTTCGCCGCCGAATCCTTCGGCAATGGCAGTCGCGCCGGTAACGCTGACTTGTTCCTGAACGAAAATGACGGAAATATTATTCGCTTTCGCAAGGTCAATGTATTTTGTAATGTCTTTTGGTGACGGTTCTTTGCCGTCAACTTCAACCGCAATTTGGGTTAAATTATAATCGCGGGCGAAATAACCCCAAGCGGGATGATAAACCATGAAATCGCGGGTTTTCAAATCAGCAAGTTCTGCCGTCAATTCAGCGTCCAGTTCTTCCAATTCTTTAATGTAAGCATCGGCATTTTGGCGGTAATAAGATTCGTTAGCCGGGTCAATCGAACTGAGCGATTTGTAAGTATTTTCAACCATTATAACCGAGCTTTTCGGTGATGTCCAAATATGAGGGTCATTAGAATTTCCGTTTTGAATCAGCAAAAGATTGGTCGAAGAGTTACCGACAGGCATTTTCGAATTTAACTCTTTGAATGTGTCCAGATATTTGTCTTCAAACGGTTCGCCTGATCCGAGCGCCATGTAAAGGTCGGCTTTGGATAAATCTTCCAGCTGGCGCGGAGACGGGTCGTAATTGTGACCGGCGCCCTGCGGAATCATGGAAATAGCAATCACTTTGTCGCCGCCGACTTTTTCAACAAATTCGGTTTGCGGAACAACGCTGACGGCAACCAATATTTTGCTGCCGTTTTCGATTTCAGCAAGAGTTGTATTATTAAGCGGGTCATATGCTGCGTTCGGGTCTCCGTGGTCGTGACCGCAGTGTTCATCATGAATGTGGTCAGAGTCTTCATTTCCGAGACAGCCCGAAAATGAAACCGCAGCGATTGATAAAATAAAAACGGCGGTGAGAAGTAAAATTTTTGAGAGGTTTGATTTCATAATTATTGACCTTTGAGTTTAGTTTTAAATTGAAGAGTTATTCCAAATTTTTGGCACGATACCAAATTTAAATAATACAATGCACCGACTTCAATGTGGAATAATGAATATAAGTTACACACACAAAGAAGAGAGTGATTCGTTTTTTTGAACTCAGAGTTTTTTAATCAGATTCGGCCGCGACTCATGAAAGCAGGAATCGTGATTGATCTGGCGCGCTTCGCCGGGTTTGACGCAGCACGAGAGTGTCGGGTGCCCCATTGAAGAACACATTCGATCGATTGCTCTTTTTGAAACAAAAGTTTCAATGCGGGAAGTTTCATCACAAGACTCTTCTGGTGTTAAACCATAATGGGAAAACATCAGCCCGAGAATCTGATGGCGTTTGAGACAGAATTCAGCGTAAACTTTGCCGGCATCTGTTAACGTAACACCGCGGTAGGGAATATGATCCAAGTAACCATCTTCGGCGAGTTCTGCAATCAGCTTTGTCACTGTCGACGGGTCGACGTCAAACGCTTCGGAAATTTCAGTTGTTCTAACTGTTTCCCCTTTTGTCAGCAGAAATTTAAGATATGAAACCTTACGCGGGCTGAGTTCGAGACCGGTAATTTCATCGTTTTTAGAGTTGTTTTCAGTCATTAAAAAAGAAATGCATTTTTTAATTTATAAAAGTATTGGAAAATTACCAAAAAAGTGCCAAATTTTTGGCATTGAGCCAAATTTAGAACATATTCTTCAGATTCACGGCTCCGGCGCGTGCAAACTGTATCATTTTTGAGAGCTATTAGAAAAAACCACCCCGTTTTTATGATTTAAAATATTATTTTTTGTTTCCGATTTTTGGACAAAC